>NZ_RCOE01000307.1:0-34355 GCF_004321495.1 Pseudomonas sp. Sample_10 | reverse complement strand
TTCCGAGCGAGAAACTGCTCTGGAACAATGTTTTTCCCTGAATCACCATCGCCCGTTGTGGGAGCGGGCTTGCCCGCGATGGCGGTGTGTCAGCCAACCATGCGCTTGATGATCCACCGTAATTGCGGGCAAGCCCGCTCCCACAGGGTTCGGCGGTGATTGTATATCTCAGGCAAAAACGCCCCGAACCAGGTCGGGGTATCAGATGTGCGGCGTTGCGGTTGGCTTTCGGTCCGCAACGGCCAGTTGTTTAGGCCAAGCAGATCAGAGGCGACAGGTACGACCTTGCTATGCCTCGTGCCAATAGGAAAAAAACATAAAGTCTGCTGCGACTTTAAGGTTCTCTAAATACAGCTGTGCCCCCCATCAATTACCAGATCAGCACCGGTCATCCATGATGACTCATCGGATGCCAGGAGGATGGCAGCGCCCGTCATATCCGAGGGAATTCCGGCGCGCTGCATTGGAATCTCTTTTTTTCTGTTCTGCCATAGCTCTGGAGCGTCCCGCCACTGGTTGGCGTTGCCGTTGGTGGCGGTCAGTCCAGGTGAAAGGGTGTTGACCCTGATGCCATAGGGAGCCAGTTCCAAGGCACAGCTTCGTGTAAGCATCGACAGTGCTGCCTTGCTGGCTTGATACGCTGACATTCGGCTGACTGCCTTGAAGGCGCTGACCGATGAAATGTTAATGATGCTGCCGCCCTGTTTGCGTGCTATGCAATCTTTTGCAAAGCGTTGAGTTGCAAAGAAGGGGAAGCGGAGGTTGACTGCAAGGGTGCGTTCGTACTCATCGCCGCTCAGCTCCAGAAATGGAGTGCGGGTTATGAATGCGGGATTATTGACAAGTATATCTATCGGTCCGATGTCTGCGTGCGCTTTCTCGAAGAGCGCATTTACGCTACAGCTTTCGGCATCCATAAGCATGAAACTGGCCCGCTGTTCAAGACGCTCGGCTATTTCAATAACTGCACGCGCGCCGGCTTCATCAGTGCGTGCGGTAATGAAAACGTCGGCCCCCTGCGCAATGAAAGCTTCGGCTATTGCTCTTCCAATGCCTGCCGATGCGCCTGTTATTAGAGCTCGCTTACCTTTTAATCTTCCTTCCATGAAGGAACCTCCGTTTGGTGGTTGGGTGCAAATAGTTCAAGTAGGCGTAACGTTTGAATATAGAGAGGGATCTGCATTTTGCTGGCGTGGGATCTAACAAAACTATCTTGGTTAGTTACATGATAATTCAGAGCAGCGTTGGGTATAATTTCTCATCAGGATTGCACTTGCGTAAATATCTATCTGTTGAAGCTTTGTTAGTATTTCGGTTTGGTTTTGGCGAAAATTCCTACGGAACTTTCATTCGTAAATTACAGACTTTTCTGAGTTGCCGGAAAGAAATGAGTGTGTAAGGCTAATTGGGCTGGCATGAAGTGGCTGGTGTATTGAATTTTGCTGTTGTACTGGCTCTTCATGTGTCATCGGTCATAGAGAGGTCGTGTATGTCAGAGCAAAAAAATAAATATATCAACACTGCCAGATCCGTCGAAATGGGTAATCCCTCCTGGGGGCTTGCACAAGAGTCGGGGCTTACCGATTTGAGTATCGAGCATACTCGACAGGGGCGCATGCAAGACCAGAACGGTCATGAATTCATGAATATGTGCTCTTGTTCATATTTGGGGCTTGAGGTAGATGAACGTCTGGCGCGACGTGCTGCAGATTATGTGCTGAGTTGCGGTACCGTGAATTTGCCCACTTCGCGTATCCGAATAAGGTTGAAAGAGCTCGATGAGCTTGAAGACGCCTTATCTGCCCATTTCAATTGTCGAGCATTCACAGCGACTTCCTGCAGCGCGGGCATCGTCGCGTCTCTTCCCCTGCTGGCAGCCGGTATGTTTACTGATGGCCAGCGGCCCTTTTTGATCTTTGATAAACATGCCCATTTTGCACTGAACCAGGTCAAGGCCATCTGCGGTGATGAAACGCAGGTTGTCACTTGCAATCACAATGATGTCGATTTCATCGAGGATATGTGCAAGCGTCATCCTTTGGTCGCGTATGTTGCTGACGGTGCTTACAGTATGGGGGGAAGTGCGCCTATTGAGCGGCTGTTGGCTTTGCAGGACAAGTTTGGGCTGTTTCTCTACTTCGATGATTCTCATTGATTGAGCGCCTATGGCGAGCGGGGTGAGGGTTATATTCGTACTTTCCTGCCTGAGCTCAATCCGCGGACCCTGTTGGTTTATTCATTGGCCAAGGCATTTGGCGCCAATGGAGGCGGTATATTCATGTCGGAGAAGGCCAACTATCAGAAGATTTTCCGTCGTTTTGGCGGGCCAATGTCCTATTCGCAATATGTGAATCCCGCCGCTATAGGCGCTGCCATGGCTTCTCTGGATATTCACAAGACCAGTGAGCTTGGCGTTTTGCAGCAGAAGCTTAGTGCCAATATTTGCCTGTTCGACAGCTTGTTTGCGACGGAGCACGCGGGGTCGGGTCTACCGATTCGGGTTATCCCATTAGACAGTCCGGATATGGCGATTTCTGTTTCGGAGGGTGTCTTCAAACGCGGGTATTACACCTCGGCAGTATTCTTTCCCATCGTGGCCAGGAACAAATCCGGTTTGCGCGTGATGATGCGTGCAGACATGTCCCAAGAAGATGTCCGGAGCTTCTGCTCCGCTGTCCAGGCAGCGGTCAAAGAGGCCCGTCTGAACCTGAAACCTGTCCAGCGTTGAGAGGTTGCGATGTCCAATCCCACACCAAGAAGTTTGCTGTATTGCTCCGCCTTGCACCCTGAGCAATACGCCAAGAGTGCTCTGACGGATGTCATGGTGATTGATCTGGAGGACGGTGTTCCGCTCTCTGGGAAAGCTGAAGCCCGGTTGTGTGTCGAACAGTTCTATCGTTCCCGTGTTACGCAGCGTACAGCACTGCGTATCAATCCTCTGCGGGACAATCAAGGGTTGCTCGATCTGCTGCTGGTGCAATCACTTGACCAGCGGCCCGAGTTCGTTGTCCTGGCAATGACCGAAGCGGCGGCGGAGATAGAGGTGGTGCGCGCCAATTTAAGTCGTGATGGAGAAAGTCCGAAAATACTGGTCACCGTCGAAACACCGGCCTGTCTGCGGGATATTTACGCCATTGCATCGAGTGCCGATGGACTGATCTTTGGTTCCGCCGACTATGCGGCCAGCCTGGGGGTGCAGATCGGTGGCTGGAGCAACATCCTGCATGCCCGTGGGAGCATCGTCGCGGCCGCAAGCGCCGCGGGTATTCCCGCGTTCGACACCGCTTACTTCAATCTCGACGACGAGGCGGGGCTGCTGAAGGAATGCCAGGACACCCGGGAGTTGGGATTCAGTGGCAAGACCTCCATTCACCCAAGGCAGATTCCCATCATCAATGATGTGTTCACTCCTTCCATCGCTGAGTACGAACATGCTTTGGCAGTTGTGCAGGCTGCGGAGAACAGTGGTGAAAAAATCACCCGGTTGAAAAACCTCATGGTGGGACCGCCGTTTGTGAAGCAAGCCAGGAAACTTATCCAGCGCGCCCAGGAACTGGGCCTTTGAGGAGAAGGTTATGGAACCGATGATTTCGGCCCATGTACGGATCGGTGCAAATCGCTACCGGGAGTCTTATGGCTTGCACTACGAAGAGTTTGTGGTTGGGGATGTATTCGAGCACCGCCCCGGCCGAACTGTGACTGAGCTGGACAACATCTGGCAGTCACTGGTGAACATGAACAACCATCCTGCACATATCGACGTTGCTTATGCCCAGCGCACCGAATTCGGGAAATTGCTGGTCAACAGTTCGGTGACCTTGTCGATTATCAGCGGCATGACGGTAGCGACAATGAGTGCCCGGGCGATCGCAAACCTGGGCTGGGACGAAATTCGTCTGCCAAATCCGGTTTATGTCGGCGACACCTTGTACGCCGAGAGCGAGGTTGTCTCCAAGCGTGAATCCCGATCGCGTCCGGGGCAAGGCATTGTCACCATCAGGGTGATTGGTCGTAAGCAGGATGACACCCCCGTGATCACTTACCTGCGCACCTTTTTGGTTCCCAAGCAAGGGCATTCCCAAGACTACCCGGTCGGCTAGGCGTCTCGGGATGGCGATGTCGATGGATGGAGGCACTCAAGCATGAGTGCTGCCGGCTCGAGGATGGCCCGTATCTTCGAAAAGCTTTGATGGAAAAGGAAAAGCCATGCTGCTTCTTAATCGCGAAGATATCGGGCGTTGTGTCGAGTTACTAACGCTTGTTCGCGCACTCGAAAAAGCCCACCGGGGGTTTGCACTCTCGCCTCCTGTGGTTCCGCAACGTTCGATCATCACACACGAGCGACAGAAAGCATTCTCTTTGTTCATGCCGGCCTTTTTGCCCGGAAGCCAGACTCTGGGCATCAAAGTGTCGTCGTTTCATCCCGGCAACGCTATGCATGGGTTATCGGGGGTCAATGGCGCGGTTTTGCTGATCGATATCGACAGCGGGAGGTTGCTAGCCATGATTGACAGTGCAGCCCTGACGGCGATTCGTACCAGTGCCATGAGTGCCCTGGCGACGGACAAGCTCTGCCCGCGGGAGCGACTCAATCTGGCGGTGATCGGTGCTGGGGCTCAGGCCGCAGCGCATACCAAGGCGATGGCCGCTATCAGAGATCTGGGGCAGGTCAGGATATTTTCCCGTTGCCTGGCCAAAAGTGTCGCTTTGGCCGAGCGCCTGTCCATTGAGCTTGCGCTGCCGGTCGAGGCCGTCAACCGCATGGAGGAGGCGCTGGCTGATGCGGACATAGTCTGCACGACGACCTCCCATGACAGTCCACTGCCCTTGATTGGAGTGCATCAGCTCAAATCCGATGCCCATATCAATGCCATTGGTGGCAGTACGCTTCAGGCATGCGAGATCGATCCCCGGTTACTGGGCAACGCTCAAGTTCATGTCGATCATTTGGACGCCGCATGTCGTGAGTCGGGCGAAATTGCACAGGCGTTGGCGTTGTCGGTGATTGGTGTAAAGGACATCCGGGAAATCGGTGCTTTAGCCGTCGAGCAGCCTTCGCCAGTAACGCATAAACAAGGTCTGAGTTATTTCCGCAGCGTCGGCCACGCCAGTCAGGACATGGTGGTCGCTGCCTGCCTATATGACGTGGCCATGGCACGGAACATCGGCAAACACTGCGACTACCTCAGCGGCTGAGGGCTGCCAGGCGCGAAATTTGAATCGGCAATGCTACTGCTAGGGAAGGAGGAGAAGCTCATGAATATTCTGATGATCGATTCGCGGAGAGTGAATTATGTCGACCCTGGGGAGTATGTCTCGGGTTCGGCGCATCAGCCCTATAGCCTGGAGGTCACATCCCGGCCCTCGGATGAACAATTGGCCCGCGCCGACGGGATCATCGCCTTTCATTCGGTTGTCATCGACGCGCCATTGGTGGCCAGGATGCATCGATGCCGCGCGTTGGTGAAGGCGACCATTGGCCTTGATGATGTGGATGTCGAGGCTTTGAGCGCGAAAGGCATTCTTTGCTCCAACATCGGCTCTGTGGGGGCGGAGGAAGTCGCGGAGCACGCCATGGCGTTGATTCTCTTTGCCCAGCGCAAGCTTCTCGACTACGCCAGGCACACCCGGCAGGGCGGCTGGAGCTGGCGAGCTCATACTGGCGAGGTCAAAGCCTGCGCAGATACGGTCCTGGGGTTGATCGGTTATGGCGCAACAGGGCGAGCATTGGCGCGCAGAGCGGTGGCCCTGGGTTACCGGATTTGTTTTTACGATCCTTGGGTCGAGCGCTGTGTCGAAGGTATTGCGCAGGGCGGCACGCTGGAGTCGTTGCTCGATACGGCCGATGTCATATCGCTGCATTTGCCTCTTAATCCGGACACTGCGCATTTGATGAACGATGCGCGATTTTCGCGGATGAAGCACGGTGCGACCCTGGTCAATACTGCGCGAGGTGGCATCGTCGATACCAATGCTCTGCTTCTGGCCCTGCAGTCCGGGGTAGTGTCAATGGCACTGCTGGATGTCGTGCAGGAGGAACCGGCACCTCCCCAGGCCCTGATCGAACATGAGCGTGTGTTATTGACGCCGCATGCCGCGTTTTACAGCGAACGCTCTCTGGCCGATTTGAAGGCCAATGCCCTGGAAACGATTCTGGGTCTGCTACAGGGGACAAAGATCAAAACCGTGGTCAATCCCGATTGCGTATCGGGGGGAGGCAAAGGGATATGCCTGAATTAAAACTGGCGGGACTTGAAACTTCCCGATCCGGGTTGCCAGCCTGGTTCGACGTGGCGATCGGCAGCAGTATTCTTCAATACGGTCAGCGCTTGGCGGCGCGACAGCTGTTGGTCAATACGCTGGGCAATATCGCTGTACGAAGCCACTGCGCATACTGGCAGCGCGAAGTGATCTACACCAAACACCGCGGCGTCTCCCTGGAAGAGTGCGGTCTTGAACATCTGGCTGTGCTGGATATGCAGTCCGATGAGCTTTTGCACGGTCGTTTCAGACCCAGCCTGGGGCACCAGATGCACCGGGAAATCATGCGCTGTCGCGCTGATGTCAATGCCACGGTTCATCTTCATCCCAATGAAGTCATTTCCTTCTTCGCTGTCATGCAATGGCGTGAAATGGAGTACGTGTCGAACGACACGGCACTGGTGATGGGCAAGCCACCGTGCATTCTTGGTGAGGGTGTGAATGTCGAACTGGATGTCAGTGCCATTGGCCGCTGCGCCAGCGACACCAACTGCATTGTCATGCCCAGTCATGGCATTACCTGTTTTGGCCGCGACCTGTCCGAGGCGTTTCATCGTGCCGTGGCATTCACTGCGGAAATCAGTCGATTGATTACGAGCCAGTATTTATCGGCGGCCACAGGGAAGTCGGTGGTGTATGCCAGCGACGAAGAGGTCAGGCAGATGTATGAGCTCGGCGAACAGGTGATCTACGGAGGGATGCACAAATGAAGTTTCACGGACACATCTTGCGTTCCGGATTATGGAAGTCTCCGGAACGCGATCTCTCGTCGGTGTTGCTGGATCTGAATGAAAACCAGTTTCTACATGAGTTTCTGGCGCGGTTCATGGCCACCGAATTGAAGCCTCGGGATCTGTTCACCTACCCCAATTATCAGCCACTCCTTAGCGAGCTGGCAAAGTACTGCAAGGTGTCGACCGACAGCTTGCTGTTGACCAATGGGGCGGATCAGGCAATCGATCTGGTGATACGGTCGGTGTTTTCGCCCGGGGATCGGGTGGTAGTTCCTTCTCCGGTTTTTTCCTTCTATTACCAGATGCTCGACGTCAATGGCGTGGCGCCGGTGATCGTGGGCTTCGAGAAACAAGCCCAAAGATTCGTGCTGCCGACCGAGGCTGTGCTCGAGGCTTTGCAAACCTGTCAGGGACTGATCCTGTGTAACCCCAACAATCCTCTGGGCGTACGTATTGATCCTGAGCAATTGAAAGCTCTTGTCGAGACTTGTGTAAGACAAGACAAGCCGATGATCGTTGACGAATGCTACTTTGAGTACCTGCAACACTCGTGTCTGGATACATTCAACACGGCCAGGCAGTTGTTCGTCATCCGTTCGTTCTCAAAGTACTTTGGCCTTGCCGGGTTGCGTCTGGGGTATGTGATCACGCGACCGGAATCAATCCGTGAACTGATGAAGGTGCGCGGACCCTGGGATGTAAACCATGTGGCGGTGAAAGCTGCGCTGTTCTGCTTGCAGAACCGGGAAGCATTGCAGCGGGCTCACGATAAACTCGCGCAGATCAAGCGTGAAATAATCGAAGTCTGTCGGGCCAACGCGATCGTCGTATACGAAAGCGATACGAATTTTTTGCTGTTGCAGGATCAGTCCGACGGTCGTCTGGCCAACGCTTTCGCTCAGGCCAAAATTCGCGTCAGCGACTGTTCGCAGTACCCCCACAGCTTCGGCCTGCTCCACAATATGTTGCGAGTGGCCATTCCTGCTTCGTCGGATCTCAAAACATTCCTGATGGCAATATTGCTTGGCAGCGGCAGTACGGCTGCCAGCGTTCCTCACTTGCGCAGCGTCGAGGTGATTTTCAAGTGAAGGGATTGCTGAAAAGGATCGGTATGGCAGAAGGGATGCGCAATATCGTTTTGCTTCGGTTGCTGTTCGTCATGGCGAATGCCTTGGGGCCTTTTGCTGCTTTGTTTTTCCAGCGCCACTACCAGCTCGACAGTTCGGCGGTGGCCTTGGTAATCACGCTGATGTCGGCGTTCTATCTGTTGGGCAATCTGTTGGGCGGGGTGCTGATCGGTCGTTGTTCCTTCCGGGTGCTATTGATCTGTACCTCGTCTTGTTCATCGGTGTTTTTGTTGTTTGCTGCACTGTTCAGCTCATCGATCGCATCCATTGTGATGGTGCTGCTGTTCATGCTGTGTGCGGGCCTGATCACGCCGGTATTTAGTGTCCTCACGTCCTTGGCGGCGGATGAAAGCAATCGCGTCGCCAACTTTGGCTATTTACACCTGGCCAGCAATCTGGGGGGGCGCGCTGCTGTTCGTGATTGGTGGGTATTTGCTCGGCCTGGACAGTCACTACCTGATGATTTTTGCGATGGTCGTGAGTGTGTTGTGCCTTTTGGCGAGTATCTTTCTGGCTCTGCCGGAACGCCAGAGCGCCGTACCTGAAGCCAGAAGGGCTTCCATCGGCGCACTGGTTGATGTGCCAAGGATCGTGATCGTTGCGGGCGCAATGTTCTTTGCGTTGTCGGTGCTGGATGCGCAGCGTGAATATCAGCTGCCTCTATGGCTTGACGTGGTAACGGCGGGGAAGGCCGCCAGCGTGTTCGGTGCTGTAGGTATCGTCAATGCGTTGATGGTGATCGTGTTGACGCAACCACTGATAGCGTTGACGTCGCGTTTCGGGGCGCTCACCAATCTGTCCCTGGCTGCGGTTTTTTACGGTATCGGATTTGGCGCCTATGCCTTTTTCGAGCAGACAGTTCTGATCCTGTCGTTTGTTTTCTTCTGGACGCTGGGTGAGATTCTCGGCATTACCTACATCACCGCGCTGATTTCACAGAAAACCACATTGCAAACCCAGGCCAGTCTTTTTTCCCTTATTCCGATCGTGCTGGCGGGGGCGAGGATGGTATCCGTAGGGCTGGGCGCCTCGTTGATCAGCGGGGTCGGTTTCCAGCTGAGTTGGAGTCTTTATGGGCTGTTGGGCCTCCTGTTCGGAGGCGGCTGTCTTTTGGTTGCTGCCAGGACGGCTGTAGCGCCCCGTATTTCATCGCCGGACAGGAACTGAAGCAAATCGACCGGTAACTTTTAAGGAGTGTGAGCCGAGCGAGTCGTTGTTCAGCTCCTGCAATGTTGAGGAACCTCTATGCGACCACAGTATGATCCAGTCTGGGTTGAAAGTACGGCTCAGGCCAAATGGCTTCAAGGTGATGTATTCAGGGCGGTCGAAGATCAAAGTCGGCCGAAGTTTTATGCCTGCTCGATGCTTCCCTATCCATCGGGAAAGTTGCATATGGGGCACGTTCGCAACTATACGATCAACGACATGTTGGCCCGTCATTTACGCATGAAAGGGTTCAATGTCCTGATGCCGATGGGCTGGGATGCTTTTGGTTTGCCGGCAGAGAATGCGGCCATGCAGTCGGGTGTTTCTCCCGCCGAGTGGACACGACTGAACATTGCGGACATGAAGGCGCAAATGCAGCCGCTGGGGCTGGCCTTCGATTGGTCGCGCGAGATCGCCACCAGCGACCCACAGTATTACAAATGGAGTCAGTGGTTCTTCCTCAAGTTGCTGGAAAAGGGCGTGGCCTACAAGAAAACCCAGATAGTCAACTGGGACCCTGTCGACCAAACGGTGCTGGCCAATGAGCAGGTGATCGAAGGTCGAGGCTGGCGCTCGGGGGCGCTGGTCGAGAAGCGGGAAATTCCCGGGTACTACCTGCGTATCACGCAATATGCCGAAGAGTTGCTATCGGCCATCGACACGCTGGATGGCTGGCCCGACAGGGTGCGCACCATGCAGCGCAACTGGATCGGCAAGGCCAGCGGTGTTCGTCTGGCATTTGCCCACCAGATCCGGGATGCGTCGGAGCAACTTATCGATGCAGGCAAGCTGTGGGTGTTCACAACCCGGGTGGATACGCTGATGGGGGTGACCTTCTGTGCCATTTCTCCCGAGCATGCACTGGCCAGGCGGGCTCTGGAGCTTGATCCGAGCCTGGAGTTGCAGGTGCGGGCGTGTCGTCAAGCGGCGGATGCCGGTCCCGCCTCCAGCGTTCAGGTCAAGATCGGCGTTCCCAGCGGTTTGCACGTCGAGCACCCGTTGACCGGTGAGCCTGTCGCACTGTGGATTACCAACTATGTGCTCAGCGAATACGGTGAAGGGGCCCTGATGGCCGTGCCTGCCCACGATGAGCGTGACTTCAACTTTGCCCATCAATACGGTTTGCCTGTTCGCCAGGTCATTGCCTCCGATGATCAGGCGTACGAGCCCGAGGTCTGGTCAGACGATTACACCCGTCGGGACGGCCATCTGATCAACTCCGGCACCTTCGATGGGCTGACAGTCGAACAGGCCACTCAGGCCATCGTCGCGGCGTTGGTTGAATGTGGCATGGGCGAGGAAACCACCACGTGGCGCCTGCGCGATTGGGGGATTTCACGGCAGCGGTACTGGGGAACCCCAATTCCCATCATCCATTGTGAACAATGTGGCGACATCCCGGTACCTTACGCAGATCTGCCCGTGGTGTTACCCACCGATTGTGTTCCCGACGGCAGCGCAAACCCGTTACTGGAACATGAAGGATTTCGCCATGTGGCTTGCCCTCGCTGCGCGGCGCCGGCGCTTCGAGAAACGGACACCATGGATACCTTCGTCGACTCAAGCTGGTACTTCATGCGCTACTGCGATCCCGACAGTGCTACCGCGATGGTGGGGCCAGGCAGCCAATACTGGATGCCCGTCGATCAATACATCGGCGGTATCGAGCATGCTGTGCTGCATTTGCTGTACGCCAGGTTCTGGACCCGGGCTATGCGGGATGAAGGGCTGGTGGCGTTCAGCGAACCGTTCAAGAACCTGTTCACCCAAGGCATGCTGTTGCGGGAAAGTTATTACCGCAAAGCGGATGATGGCAGTCGGCGATGGTTTTATCCCGCGCAGGTGACGGTCGAGTACGATGAAAAAGGTCGCCCGGTAAAGGCTACGGCGCTTGAGGACGGTTTGCCCGTCACCATTGGCGGCGTGGAGAAAATGTCCAAGTCGAAGAACAACGTCGTCGAGCCGAAGGACATCATCAACACGTTCGGCGCCGACACTGCCCGTTTGTTTACTATTTTCGCGGGACCTCCCGACCAGGACACGATCTGGAGCGACAGTGGGGTGGAGGGTGCTTATCGCTTCCTGCGCCGGCTATGGACTTTTGCCTGTGACAGCCGGGCCCCGGATGGTGGGGATGCTCGGGTTGAGGACGTTGCCGAATCCAGACGCGTGCGCTTTGAGATACATCGCTTGCTGCAGCAGATCAACAACGATTACGAACGGCTGCAATACAACACTGTGGTTTCGGGTGCGATGAAGATGTTCAAGGTGCTGGAGGGCGGCAGGTCGGCTGGCCCGCACGCGGCCCGTGAGGGGATGGCGATCCTGTTGCAGGTCCTGTATCCCGTTACGCCGCACATCGCCCAGACACTCTGGGCGGAACTGGGTTTCGCAGGTGACATCTACGACAGTTCGTGGCCGGTACCCGACAATGAAGCCTTGAAACAGAACGAAGTAAAAATGATGGTGCAAGTCAACGGCAAGTTGCGTGGGGACATCATGATCCAGGTTGATGCCGATCACGATGCGATACGGAGCCAGGCATTGGCTGATCCGGTGTTGCGCAGTTATCTGGAAGGCGCGGGCAGGATGATTGTGGTGCCCAATCGACTGGTTAACTTCGTTATCTGATTCCCGGTCGCTCACTCCGCTTAGAGATGGAGCAACGTTTTTGCCCAGACTGCCGCCGACCTTTGTAGGAGCTGACGAGTGAAACGAGGCTGCGATCTTTTGACTTTGTTTTTTAGAAGCAAGATCAAAAGATCGCAGCCTCGTTTCACTCGTCAGCTCCTACCGGGGTTTTGCAGTGTTGGTTAAATCGCAGACAAAAAAACGCCCCGAACCAGGCGGTCGGGGCGTCAGATGTGCAGCGCTGCGGTTAGCTTTCTATCCGGTCCGCAGCGGCTGATGTCTCAGGCGAAGCAGATCAGTGGAACTGTTCTTCTTCAGTCGAGCCGGTCAGTGCGGTTACCGAAGACGAGCCACCCTGGATCACGGTGGTCATGTCGTCGAAGTAGCCGGTGCCCACTTCCTGCTGGTGAGCCACGAAGGTGTAGCCCTTCGATGCGTCAGCGAATTCCTGCTCTTGCAGCTTCACGTAGGCAGTCATGTCGTTGCGGGCGTAGTCGTGCGCCAGGTTGAACATGCTGTGCCACATGTTGTGAATGCCGGCCAGGGTGATGAACTGGTGCTTGTAGCCCATGGCGGACAGTTCGCGCTGGAACTTGGCGATGGTCGCGTCGTCCAGGTTCTTCTTCCAGTTGAAGGAAGGCGAGCAGTTGTAGGACAGCAGTTGGTCCGGGTATTCCTTTTTGATCGCTTCAGCGAAGCGACGCGCCTCTTCCAGGTCTGGCTTGGCGGTTTCGCACCAGATCAGGTCGGCGTACGGAGCGTAAGCCAGGCCACGAGCGATCGCCTGGTCCAGGCCGGCGCGCACTTTGTAGAAACCTTCCTGGGTGCGTTCGCCCGTTACGAACGGCTGGTCGTACGGGTCGCAGTCGGAAGTCAGCAGGTCCGCAGCGTTCGCGTCGGTACGAGCCAGGATGATGGTCGGCGTACCGGCAACGTCAGCAGCCAGACGTGCAGCGGTCAGCTTCTGTACGGCTTCCTGGGTAGGAACCAGTACTTTGCCACCCATGTGGCCGCATTTCTTCACGGAAGCCAATTGGTCTTCGAAGTGAACGCCGGCGGCGCCTGCTTCGATCATGCTCTTCATCAGCTCGTAAGCGTTCAGTACGCCGCCGAAACCGGCTTCAGCGTCAGCCACGATCGGTGCGAAGTAGTCGATGTAGCCGTCATCGCCCGGGTTCTTGCCGGCTTTCCACTGGATCTGGTCGGCACGACGGAACGAGTTGTTGATGCGCTTGACCACGGTTGGAACCGAGTCCACCGGGTACAGCGACTGGTCCGGGTACATCGATTCGGCGGAGTTGTTGTCCGCAGCCACTTGCCAGCCCGACAGGTAGATTGCCTGGATACCGGCTTTGACTTGTTGCACAGCCTGGCCGCCGGTCAGGGCGCCCATGCAGTTGACGAAATCTTTCTCAGGACGGAAGGCTGGCTTGGCACCCTGGGTAACCAGGTTCCACAGCTTCTCGGCGCCCATTTTTGCAAAGGTGTGCTCAGGTTGAACCGAGCCACGCAGGCGGACGACGTCAGCAGCGGAGTAAGTGCGTGTCACGCCTTTCCAGCGCGGGTTTTCAGCCCAGTCTTTTTCGAGGGCTGCAATTTGCTGTTCGCGTGTCAGTGCCATGGAGATAAACCTCGTCGCGTCTTTTATGAAAAGTTGTTCTGCGGTGGAAAATTCCTGCGCTCGCTGACCAGAAGCTTAGGCGGTCAAGTCGGATTCGGCGGGGGTGGCGACGGGATGAACGATGGGCTCGAGGGGAAGTGAGCAGGTAAGGGCGAACTGGTGGGCGCATTGGGGCGTCGTGGGCCTTGGTGCGAACTTCAGTGTGATGCCGGGTTTACCTAAATACGCTTCCGTCCCTCGGGACAACTTCGTTCCAGTCGGCAACCTCGTCAAACACACCTTGTGGGCGGTACAGACACGAAACGGCTCGCGGGGTAGGTGCGGGCGGCGCTTCGAAGGCCCTTGCCAGGGCCTCTGATTAGCGGGAGCGAGGCCATCATGCCTTTGCTTTTTTGGCTCGTCAAACGTTTTGTAGTGCTTTTTTTCAGGCACTACATCTTTGGTCTAATACGACTAATCAGTCAGTTTTCGATGACTTAGTCCAAAGTGTCGACTTTCACGCGCAGGGTCATGTCATTGCGGCTCTGTGTCGAGTAGCTGCGGGCTATGCCCTGTTTGTCGGCCTGGGTCTGGCCATTGACCCCGGCCAGCAGGATCCATTCACCAAGACGTCCGGTGACGGTTGTGTCGGTACTTTGTACGTTCACTACATCGGGACGTTCCTGGCTCAAGCGGTCACGGTTGGTACTGATCGACAGGTGGACGATTTCGCCGGTGACGTTGGCGGTGACGTAAAAACCCTGGGTGACGTTGCGGTATTCAGTCTGGCTGCGCAGGTCGCCGTAGGAGTCGCTCTGGGTGCTGGTCAGCGGTACGCTCTGGCCGACCTGGATCAGCGCCGGCATGCCATCGGTGGCCTGGACTTGTTGAATTCCGCCGTCACGACTGGCGGTGCTACGGCTGATGATGCGAGTTTGGCCGGGCTTGGCGCCGTTGACTGAATAACCCTGATCGCCCTGTACGTTGTTGTCGTTGGTGTCGACGGTGATCAGCAGGCGCTTGGGTGCGGTGTCGAGTTGGCCGATCAGCGCTTTAAGTTCGTCGATCTTGCGTTGATCGGCATTGACTATTAACTGATTTCCGTAGGCGCTGACGTTGCCGTCCTTGCCGATGAAGTCTTGTGCCACGGGTAACATGTCGGCGCTGGTGTGGTAATTCAAAGGCACGATTTCGGTGGCTGCCATGACCGAAAAACTGCAGCTCACCAGCAGTGTGGTGAGCAGGGTGCGTAGGGACATATCCGTTATCTCCGCAATCAAAGGCTTGATATTGCCAGTTTGTCGGCCTGGGGTGGGGCAAGTTGAATCGTAGACAGCAAAACGCCCCGGCATCTCGCGATGTCGGGGCGTTTTGTGATGCGATCGAAGCTTTTGTGGCGAGGGAGCTTGCTCCCGCTGGGCTGCGCAGCGGCCCTAAAATTTTCAGGGCCGCTTCGCGTCCCAGCGGGAGCAAGCTCCCTCGCCACAGGGATCAAACCTTAAGCCTTAAGCCTTAAGCCTTAAGCCTTAAGCCTTAAACCTCAGGCAGAATGGCGAACCATGTCCACATGCGGGATTCCGGCTTCGAGGAACTCCTCACTGACCATGTTGAAACCCAGGCGTTCATAGAACGCCGTGGCTTGCACCTGGGCGCTGAGCATTTGCTGCTTGAGCCCGCGTTCTTCGGCTTCACCGATTACGGCCTGCATCAGCGCGTCGCCGACTTTCAAGCCGCGCCAGTCCTTGAGGACCGACACCCGGCCGATGTGACCGTCCGGCAGCAGGCGTGCGGTGCCAATGGGGAAGTCGCCTTCGAATGCAAGGAAATGCACGGCCGTTGCATCGTCGGCGTCCCATTCCAGTTCAGGCGGTACGCATTGCTCGGCGACGAACACCGTTTCACGAATGCGCCGGATCTCGGCGTTGTCCTTTTGCCAGTCTGCGACACGTACGTGAATCTTATTCATCGGCGAACCCCAGGCTTCCTTGCTTGACCAGCTCGCAGAGCAGGCCGCGACCGTCTTCGTCGCTGAGCCAATCGCCAAGGTTGTCGACGTGCAGGGCGTCGGCGGCGCAGATCATCTTCAGCAGTTCGCGCAGTTTGCCCGGCAGATAACGACTCTGGCCGCTGGCGAACAACAGCAAGTCGTCATCGACTTCCGACCAGGCCAGGCGCGCGCTCGGGTTGCGGATCAAGACGGCGCCTTGCTCCAGCGCACCCAGGACGTCGTCTTCTGCGAGGTCTTCAGGGCCGACCACCAGCTCTGGATAGCGCGGCTCGGTCATGAACTGGCCGAACCAGGTCAGCAGCAGGCGCTCGTCGCTCATGTGTTCGGCCAGCAGGCTTTTCAGGCGATCGAGGGCGTCGTGCTGGATCTGGTGCGGGTCGGCGGCCGGCAAGGCGTCGGCGTCGGTGTAGCGTTCTTCGTCCGGCAGGAACTGGCTGAGGAAGTCGGTGAAGTGAGTCAGCACTTCAGCGGCGCTCGGTGCGCGGAAGCCGACCGAGTAGGTCAGGCAGTCGTCGACGGCGACGCCGCAGTGGGCCAGGCGCGGCGGCAGGTACAGCATGTCGCCCGGCTCCAGGACCCATTCATCGGTCGCTTCGAAATCAGCGAGGATGCGCAAGTCGGCGTGTTGCAGCAGCGGGCTTTCGGAATCGCACATCTGGCCAATCTTCCAGTTGCGCTTGCCGTGGCCTTGCAGCAGGAAAACATCGTAGTTGTCGAAGTGCGGACCGACGCTGCCACCCGGGGCAGCAAAGCTGATCATCACATCGTCGATGCGCCAGCTTGGCAGGAAACGGAAGTTTTCCAGCAGTTCACTGACTTCCGGTACGAACTGGTCGACCGCTTGAACCAGCAGGGTCCAGTCGCGCTCCGGCAACTTGCTGAATTCGTCCTCGGCAAACGGGCCGCGACGCAGTTCCCATGGACGCTCGCCGTTCTCGATGATCAGGCGCGATTCAACTTCTTCTTCCAGCGCCAGGCCGGCCAGTTCGTCGGCGTCGATCGGGCTTTCGAAATCAGGAATCGCCTGACGGATCAGCAGTGGTTTTTTCTGCCAGTAGTCGCGCAGGAATTCCCGTGCAGTGATGCCGCCCAGAAGTTGAAGAGGAGTGTCAGGATTCATGTGTAACCTATTGAAAAAAAGCACTTTTCATACGGGAATAAAAACGCCCGGCGCGGCCGGGCGTCTTAAAGGGGTCCAGCGGTCGATCAGATGCGTTTGGCTTGCTCTACAGCGTTACCGATGTAGTTGGCCGGGGTGAGCAATTTCAGCTCGGCCTTGGCGGCGGCTGGCATGTCCAGGCCGTCGATGAAAGTCTGCAGCGCTTGCGGGCTGATGCCCTTGCCGCGGGTCAATTCTTTCAGCTTTTCGTACGGGTTTTCGATGTTGTAGCGACGCATCACGGTCTGGATCGGCTCGGCCAATACTTCCCAGCACGCGTCCAGGTCAGCGGCAATCTTCTGATCGTTGAGCTCCAGTTTGCTGATGCCCTTGAGGCTGGCTTCGTACGCGATCACGCTGTGGGCGAAGCCGACACCGAGGTTGCGCAGTACGGTGGAGTCGGTCAGGTCGCGCTGCCAGCGGGAGATCGGCAGTTTGCTCGCCAGGTGCTGGAACAGTGCGTTGGCGATGCCCAGGTTGCCTTCGGAGTTTTCGAAGTCGATCGGGTTGACCTTGTGCGGCATGGTCGACGAACCGATTTCGCCAGCGATGGTGCGCTGTTTGAAATAACCCAGGGAGATGTAGCCCCAGATATCACGGTCGAAGTCGATCAGAATGGTGTTGAAGCGGGCGATCGCGTCGAACAGCTCGGCAATGTAGTCATGCGGCTCGATCTGCGTGGTGTACGGGTTGAAGCCCAGGCCCAGCTCGTCTTCGATGAAGGCGCGGGCGTTGGCTTCCCAGTCGATCTCGGGGTAGGCCGACAGGTGAGCGTTGTAGTTGCCGACAGCGCCGTTGATCTTGCCCAGCAGTGGCACGGCAGCGACTTGAGCGATCTGGCGCTCCAGGCGGTAGACCACGTTGGCCAGTTCTTTGCCCAGGGTGGTCGGCGAGGCCGGTTGACCGTGGGTGCGCGACAGCATCGGCACGTCGGCGAAGCGGATGGCCAGCTCGCGGATGGCGTTGGCGGTCTGGCGCATCAGCGGCAGCATCACGTCATCACGGCCTTCGCGCAGCATCAGGGCGTGGGACAGGTTGTTGATGTCCTCGCTGGTGCAGGCAAAGTGGATGAATTCGCTGACCTTGGCCAACTCCGGCAGTTTGGCCGCTTGCTCTTTGAGCAGGTATTCGATGGCTTTGACGTCGTGGTTGGTGGTGCGCTCGATCTCTTTGACGCGCTCGGCGTGTTCCAGAGAGAAATTTTCCGCCAGGGCATTCAATACAGCGTTGGCTTCGGCGGAGAACGCCGGCACTTCGCTGATGGCAGGGTGAGCGGCCAGGCGCTGGAGCCAGCGCACTTCAACCAGAACGCGGGCACGGATCAGGCCGTACTCGCTGAAAATTGGGCGCAGGGCCTGGGTTTTGCCGGCGTAGCGGCCGTCAACAGGGGAAACCGCAGTGAGCGAAGAAAGCTGCATGGGGTGTTCTCGGACAGTCGGGCAACGAAATGGGGCGCGTATCATACATGAAAAAATCCGCCGGTCCGTCGCCAACTGACCGGCGTATTACGCGTATTGCTAGGTTCGGTTCCGTCGATGCGAGTTATTCGTTACGCATCAATGGGTAAAGTTCTTTGAGCAATTTGCGACGGCTGATCACCAGTTGCCAGCGATGCCCGCCCAATTGCCGCCACAGGCGTGCCGAACGAATGCCGGCCAACAACAAGGCGCGGATTTTCGAGGCATTGCTCGGTTGCTGCAGGTTGCGCATGTCGCCATGCACCTGGATGCGTTGGCGCAGGGTGCTCAAGGTGTCCTGATACAGCGCGCCGCAGGCGGCGATCACGTTTTCGTGAGCCGGGCCGAAGTGTTCGACCTGGGATTGAATTTGCGGCAGGCGCTTGCCGATCACATCCAGCATGTCACTGCGCTTGGCCAGCTGCCGCTCAAGACCGAGCATGGCCAGCGCATAGCGCAACGGCTCGCGTTGCAGGGCGCTCGGGTCGCGTTCGAGGGCGCCGATCAGCGCGCGATAGCCTTCGCGCAGATTGAGGTCGTCGCCCCCGTAGACTTCCAGGGTGTCCTTGGGGTCGCGGATCAACAGGCTGCCGAGCATGCAGGTCAGGCCGGCTTCGCTGGTCTGTCCGGTCTTGGCGATCTTGTCTACCAGTACGGCGGCGAGAAATACGCCGCCCAGCGCCGTCAGTTGTTCCTGAGTGGGAGTCATTGCTGCTCGCCTTCAAGAGCGCCTTTGCTGGTCCATGGCTCTGCTACTTCGATGACACCGCCGCCGAGGCAGATTTCGCCGTCGTAGAACACCACCGATTGGCCTGGAGTGACCGCGCGCTGCGGGTCATCGAAGGTCGCGCGATAGCCGTTGGCAGTCTTTTCCAGGGTGCAAGGCTGGTCGCTCTGGCGATAGCGCACCTTGGCGGTCAGCTTGCGCGGCTGGCTCAGGTCGATCGGGTTGACCCAATAGATGTCCGAGGCGAGCAGGGCGCGGGAGAACAGCCACGGGTGATCGTTGCCCTGGCCGACGATCAGCTCGTTGTGCTCCAGGTCTTTGACCAGCACGTACCACGGCTCGTCACTGGCGTCTTTCAAGCCGCCAATGCCCAGGCCCTGGCGCTGGCCGATGGTGTGGTACATCAGGCCGTGGTGACGGCCGATGATTTCGCCTTCGGTGGTCTTGATCTCGCCTGGTTGAGCTGGCAGGTATTGCTTGAGGAAATCGCTGAAACGGCGCTCGCCGATGAAGCAGATCCCGGTGGAGTCTTTCTTCTTCGCGGTCGCCAGCTGGTATTTCTCGGCAATTGCGCGCACTTGGGGTTTTTCCAGTTCGCCGACCGGGAACAGGGTCTTGGCGATCTGTTCGCCACCGACGGCGTGCAGGAAATAGCTCTGGTCCTTGTTCGGGTCCAGGCCTTTGAGCAATTCGGTGCGGCCATCGATGTCGCGGCGACGCACGTAGTGACCGGTGGCGATCAGGTCGGCGCCCAGCATCATGGCGTAGTCGAGGAACGCCTTGAACTTGATTTCGCGGTTGCAGAGGATGTCCGGATTCGGCGTGCGACCGGCCTTGTATTCGGCCAGGAAATGCTCGAACACGTTGTCCCAGTACTCGGCCGCGAAGTTGGCGGTGTGCAGCTTGATGCCGATCTTGTCGCAGACAGCCTGAGCATCCGCCAGGTCGTCCATGGCGGTGCAGTATTCCGTTCCGTCGTCTTCTTCCCAGTTCTTCATGAACAGGCCTTCCACCTCATAACCCTGCTCGATCAGCAGGAGGGCGGAAACGGAAGAGTCCACGCCGCCGGACATGCCGACAATGACGCGCTTCTTTTTTGTGTCAGAAGGGGCTGGATCACGCATAGGGATTCAATGAGTGTCTTGAAAAAGGACGCGATTCTAGCAGGCTCAGGCCCGCAAGGCTAAAGAGAAGGACGGATCAATTCGAGGCTGAAGTGTTGGCCGCCCAGATAGTCGTCGATGCAGCGGATGATCAGTTCGCTGCGCCAGTTATCGCGCTGCTCGATTAATTCGTCGCGGGTCAACCACTTGGCACCGACGATGCCGTCGTCCAATTGATAATCCGGGTGGTGTTTCAGTGGTTTGGCGATGAAGCAGACCCGTTGGTAAGTCACGCCGTTACTCGGGGCGGTGTACAGATAAATGCCCAGCACGCCGGTCGGTTCGACGTCCCAGCCGGTTTCCTCGAGGGTTTCGCGCACGGCGGCTTCGGTCAGGGTCTCGTTCGGGTCGAGGTGGCCGGCCGGTTGATTGAGTACGACGCGACCGTGCTTGAGTTCCTCGACCATCAGGAAGCGGCCGTTGTCTTCGACGATGGTGGCGACGGTGATGTGGGGTTGCCAGGTCATGAAGCTTCCTCGATGTTGAATGCTGGAGCACAGTCCCTGTGGGAGCTGGCTTGCCAGCGATAGCGGTGGGTCAGTCAATGTTGATGTCGAATGATAAATCGCCATCGCTGGCAAGCCAGCTCCCACAGGTTTTTGTGCCAATCATTAAGTACCGAAAACACAAACCCCGGCACAGGGCCGGGGTTTGTGGTACTTCCTTGCAGCCTTACACCAGCGCAGCAATCGCCGCGTTGAGTGTGGCGCTTGGACGCATGGCCTTGCTGATCAGCTCGGCGCTGGCGTGGTAGTAACCGCCAATGTCCACTGGCTTGCCCTGAACGGCGTTGAGCTCGGCAACGATGGTTGCCTCGTTCTCGGTCAGGGTCTTGGCCAGCGTCGCGAACTGCGCTTGCAGTGCAGTGTCTTCGGTCTGGGCGGCCAGGGCTTGAGCCCAGTACAGCGCCAGGTAGAAGTGGCTGCCGCGGTTGTCGATGTTGCCGACTTTGCGCGATGGCGACTTGTTGTTGTCCAGGAACTGGCCGGTGGCCTGGTCCAGGGTCTTGGCCAGAACCAGCGCCTTTGGATTGTTGTAGGTCACGCCCAGGTGTTCCAGGGATGCGGCCAATGCCAGGAACTCACCCAGCGAATCCCAGCGCAGGAAGTTTTCTTCCAGCAGCTGCTGAACATGCTTCGGCGCCGAACCGCCGGCGCCGGTTTCGAACAGGCCACCGCCGTTCATCAGCGGCACGATCGACAGCATCTTGGCGCTGGTGCCCAGTTCCATGATCGGGAACAGGTCGGTCAGGTAGTCGCGCAGTACGTTGCCGGTCACCGAGATGGTGTCCTTGCCTGCGCGGGTGCGCTGCAGGGTGTACTTCATCGCGTCGACCGGCGCCATGATCTGGATGTCCAGACCGGCAGTGTCGTGATCCTTCAGGTAAGCCTGAACTTTCTCGATCACCACGCCATCGTGGGCGCGCATCGGGTCCAGCCAGAAGATCGCTGGTGTGCTGCTTGCGCGAGCACGGTTGACGGCCAGCTTGACCCAGTCCTGGATCGGCGCGTCTTTGGTCTGGCACATGCGGAAGATGTCGCCGGCTTCAACCGACTGTTCCAGCAGCAGGGTGCCATTGGTGTCGGTCACGCGGACAACGCCGTTGGTCTTGATCTGGAACGTCTTGTCGTGGGAACCGTACTCTTCGGCCTTTTTCGCCATCAGGCCAACGTTCGGCACGCTGCCCATGGTGGTTGGGTCGAAGGCGCCGTTGGCCTTGCAGTCTTCGATCACCGCCTGGTAGATGGTGGCGTAGCAGCGATCCGGGATCACAGCCTTGGTGTCGTGCAGCTGGCCGTCGGTGCCCCACATTTTGCCGGAGTCACGGATCATGGCTGGCATCGAGGCGTCGACAATGACGTCGCTCGGCACGTGCAGGTTGGTGATGCCTTTGTCGGAGTTGACCATCGCCAGGGCAGGGCGAACGGCGTAGACCGCTTGAATGTCAGCTTCGATCTGCGCTTGCTGCTCGGCCGGCAGGGCCTTGATGCGAGCGTACAGATCGCCGATGCCGTTGTTCAGGTTGAAGCCGATCTGTGCCAGCACGTCAGCGTGCTTGGCCAGTGCGTCTTTATAGAACTCGGCAACGATCTGGCCGAACATGATCGGGTCGGAAACCTTCATCATGGTCGCTTTCAGGTGAACCGACAGCAGCACGCCTTGTGCCTTGGCGCTTTCGATTTCAGCGGCAATGAATGCGCGCAGAGCGTTTTTGCTCATGACGGCGCAGTCGAGGATCTCGCCAGCCTGAACGGTGGTCTTTTCTTTCAGGACGGTGGTGGTGCCGTCTTGAGCGATCAGTTCGATCTTCACGGCGCCAGCGGCGTCGATCAGGGCAGCTTTTTCGCTGCCGTAGAAATCACCGGTGCTCATGTGCGCAACGTGGGACTTGGAGTCAGCAGCCCAGGCGCCCATCTTGTGCGGGTGTTTGCGCGCGTAGTTCTTGACCGACAGCGGGGCGCGACGGTCGGAGTTGCCTTCACGCAGAACCGGGTTCACGGCGCTGCCCTTGACCTTGTCGTAGCGAGACTTGACGTCTTTGTCGGCGTCGCTGGTCACGGTTTCCGGGTAGTCCGGCAGTGCGTAGCCCTGGGCTTGCAGTTCTTTGATCGCGGCTTGCAATTGCGGAACCGAGGCGCTGATGTTCGGCAGCTTGATGATGTTGGCTTCAGGCGTAACGGCCAGGTCGCCCAGTTCGGCGAGGTGGTCGGCTACGGCTTTGTCGCCCAATTGCTCGGGGAAGCTGGCCAGGATGCGCCCTGCAAGAGAGATATCGCGGGTTTCCACGGCGATATCAGCCGAGGCGGTGAACGCCTCTACGATAGGCAACAGTGAATAGGTGGCGAGGGCGGGAGCTTCGTCGGTGAAGGTATAGATGATCTTCGAGCGGGTGGGCATATTCGGATTAACTCTCTCTTCTTTGCTAAAGCGTGCGCAGAAACTCGAGGGGCGCCGGGTAAGCGCGTTCGTTCAAAGTCATCCATGAGCCGAATATCGAGGTTTCGTTGCTGTGATGTTGGGTGCATCAGTAGGGCGTCAAGTAGCCGGTCTGCGGTAACAGACCAGATTGTGCGGCGCAAAGGCTCGTCATAGAGCCGTTCAGCCATCGTGACCCTTTAGTCAGCGGGCGGCATTATACATAGGTTGCTGGCAATCTGCCGATGGTTCATATGCAACGATTGTCGTCCATTGGTCTAAAGGTCGCAGGGGCGAGCAAGGCGTATGGTCATTCGTCGTGCTTGAGTTTGGCGCTTTTCCCTTTGCTTTCAGGCTTGTAGCGCGCTGGTTGTATGGCTTTGCGGCATATGAATGGAACATAGGGTTTGCGCGCCGATTCAACTGGGTTACGCTCGAACCAAGCCAGATGTTCAATCCAATCAATGGAGTTCAGCATGGGTTACAAGAAGATTCAGGTTCCAGCCGTCGGCGACAAAATCACCGTCAATGCAGACCATTCTCTCAATGTTCCTAATAACCCGATCATCCCCTTCATCGAAGGTGACGGCATTGGTGTCGACATCAGCCCGGTCATGATCAAGGTTGTCGATGCTGCTGTGAAAAAGGCTTACGGCGGCGAGCGCAAGATTTCCTGGATGGAAGTATACGCCGGGGAAAAAGCGACCCAGGTTTACGATCAGGACACCTGGCTGCCTCAGGAAACCCTGGACGCGGTCAAGGATTACGTGGTTTCCATCAAAGGCCCGCTGACCACCCCGGTGGGTGGCGGCATCCGCTCGCTCAACGTGGCGTTGCGTCAGCAACTCGACCTTTACGTCTGCCTGCGCCCGGTGCGCTGGTTCGAAGGCGTGCCCAGCCCGGTCAAGAAGCCAGGCGACGTCGACATGACGATCTTCCGCGAGAACTCCGAAGACATTTACGCCGGCATCGAATGGAAAGCCGGCACGCCGGAAGCCACCAAGGTCATCAAGTTCCTGAAAGAAGAAATGGGCGTTACCAAGATCCGTTTCGACGAGAACTGCGGTATCGGCGTCAAGCCGGTGTCCCTGCAAGGCACCAAGCGTCTGGCGCGCAAGGCCCTGCAATATGTGGTCGACAACGATCGTGATTCGCTGACCATCGTGCACAAAGGCAACATCATGAAGTTCACCGAAGGTGCCTTCAAGGAATGGGCCTACGAAGTGGCGGCTGAAGAGTTCGGTGCGACCCTGCTCGACGGCGGCCCGTGGATGCAGTTCAAGAACCCGAAAACCGGCAAGAACGTTATCGTCAAGGATGCCATCGCCGACGCCATGCTCCAGCAGATCCTGCTGCGCCCGGCCGAGTACGATGTAATCGCCACCCTGAACCTGAACGGTGACTACCTGTCCGACGCCCTCGCGGCTGAAGTGGGAGGTATCGGTATTGCCCCAGGTGCCAACCTGTCCGACACGGTGGCCATGTTCGAAGCCACCCACGGCACCGCACCGAAGTACGCCGGCAAGGACCAGGTCAACCCGGGTTCGCTGATCCTGTCTGCGGAAATGATGCTGCGCCACATGGGCTGGACCGAAGCGGCAGACCTGATCATCAAGGGCGCCAACGGCGCGATTTCCGCCAAGACCGTGACCTATGACTTCGAACGTCTGATGGAAGGCGCCAAACTGGTTTCCTCTTCCGGCTTTGGCGATGCGTTGATCTCGCACATGTAAGCGAACGACAGGCATGCGAAAACCGCCCGGCTCAAGTGTTTGAGCCGGGCGGTTTTTTTTATGACTGGATGTTGTGCGGGCTCAGGCCGTTACAGCTGATGATGTGGTGGATGTCACCGGTTTCGATGCATCCACAGGATTCATGATGTTGACCGCATGCAGGCCCTTGGGTCCCTGGATGATCTCGAACACCACAGATTGCCCGGCTTTGAGGGTCTTGTAACCGTCCATCTGGATGGCCGAGTAATGGGCAAACAGATCTTCCGTCTTGCCATCCTCATTGATGAAGCCGTAACCCTTGGCGTTGTTGAACCATTTGACCTTGCCGCTGACCTTGACACCTGACATACCCAACTCCCTCTGCAACAGACTCCATCACTGGAGTATCATCCAGTTCATCCGCAGTCACTTCTTCGAAAAAAGTTGACTCCGCGGACCTTTTTTACCCACTGTGGGCTCTATTGTTTGTAACACCCTTTTGCCGATAGTCAAGCTGACCCGGCAGTCGGAGTTGAAAACGCTGATAGCCGCCCCCACCACTGTATTCGAACAACTGACGAACCTTTCTTTCCATGCATGCAATCAGCCAGATTCGACTAACATTCAATCAGGATCGCCCTGATTTACACGACGACGATTCCGCAGGCATTGCTGTTCAGGAGGCCAAGCCTGCTTTACAGGCGCCGCCGATGTACAAGGTGGTTTTGTTCAACGATGACTACACACCGATGGATTTCGTCGTCGAAGTGCTCGAGGTGTTTTTTAACCTGAATCGCGAGCTGGCGACCAAGGTCATGCTGGCCGTTCATACAGAAGGACGGGCAGTATGTGGAGTGTTTACCCGCGACATCGCCGAGACGAAGGCCATGCAGGTCAACCAGTACGCCAGGGAAAGCCAGCATCCGCTACTCTGTGAAATCGAGAAGGACGGTTAATCGCCGACCACTTGGGTATGAGGTGAAGCTATGTTAAACCGCGAGCTCGAAGTCACCCTCAATCTTGCCTTCAAGGAGGCTCGTTCGAAGCGTCATGAGTTCATGACCGTCGAACATCTTCTGCTGGCCCTATTGGATAATGAGGCTGCCGCCACCGTTTTGCGTGCGTGCGGCGCAAACCTCGACAAACTCAAGCATGACCTGCAGGAGTTCATTGACTCCACCACGCCATTGATCCCCGTGCATGACGAAGATCGTGAAACCCAGCCAACCCTGGGCTTCCAGCGTGTACTGCAACGTGCTGTGTTTCACGTACAGAGCTCGGGCAAGCGTGAAGTGACTGGCGCCAACGTGCTGGTCGCGATCTTCAGTGAGCAAGAAAGTCAGGCGGTGTTCCTGCTGAAACAGCAGAGCGTTGCCCGCATTGATGTCGTCAACTACATCGCCCACGGCATTTCCAAGGTGCCCGGGCACGGCGATCACTCTGAAGGTGAGCAAGATATGCAGGACGACGAGGGCGGTGAGTCTTCTTCTTCAGGCAATCCTCTGGATGCTTATGCCAGCAACCTCAATGAACTCGCGCGCCAGGGTCGAATCGATCCGTTGGTAGGCCGTGAGCTGGAAGTCGAACGCGTCGCGCAGATCCTGGCGCGTCGTCGCAAAAACAATCCGCTGCTGGTGGGCGAGGCCGGCGTGGGTAAAACCGCGATCGCCGAAGGCCTGGCCAAGCGTATTGTCGACAACCAGGTTCCGGACCTGCTGGCCAACAGCGTGGTTTACTCCCTTGATCTCGGCGCGCTGCTGGCCGGGACCAAATACCGTGGTGATTTCGAGAAGCGCTTCAAGGCGTTGCTCAATGAACTGAAAAAACGTCCGCAGGCGATCCTGTTCATCGACGAAATCCACACCATCATCGGTGCGGGTGCCGCGTCCGGTGGCGTGATGGATGCTTCGAACCTGCTCAAGCCGTTGCTGTCGTCCGGTGATATCCGGTGCATCGGTTCGACCACCTTCCAGGAATTCCGTGGGATTTTCGAGAAGGACCGAGCATTGGCACGGCGCTTCCAAAAGGTGGATGTGTCGGAGCCTTCGGTGGAAGACACCATTGGTATTCTGCGTGGCCTGAAGGGGCGTTTCGAGACTCATCACAATATCGAATACAGTGATGAAGCCTTGCGTGCCGCTGCCGAACTGGCTTCGCGTTATATCAATGACCGTCATATGCCGGACAAGGCGATCGACGTGATCGACGAGGCGGGAGCCTTCCAGCGCCTGCAACCGATCGAGAAGCGGGTGAAGCGCATCGAAGTGCCTCAGGTCGAGGACATCGTTGCGAAAATCGCGCGGATTCCGCCAAAGCACGTCACCAGTTCCGACAAGGAGCTGCTGCGTAACCTTGAGCGTGACCTGAAGCTGACGGTGTTTGGCCAGGATGCGGCGATCGACTCGCTGGCAACCGCGATCAAGCTCTCCCGTGCCGGCCTCAAGTCGCCTGACAAGCCTGTCGGTTCGTTCCTGTTCGCCGGGCCGACTGGTGTCGGTAAAACCGAAGCAGCGCGCCAACTGGCCAAGGCATTGGGTGTCGAGCTGATTCGTTTCGACATGTCCGAGTACATGGAGCGGCACACCGTATCGCGTCTGATCGGTGCACCTCCTGGTTATGTCGGGTTCGATCAGGGCGGCCTGCTGACCGAAGCGATTACCAAGCAGCCACACTGCGTGCTGTTGCTCGATGAAATCGAGAAGGCGCATCCGGAAGTCTTCAACTTGCTGTTGCAGGTGATGGATCACGGTACGCTGACCGATAACAACGGGCGCAAAGCGGACTTCCGTAACGTGATCGTCATCATGACGACCAACGCCGGTGCCGAAACTGCCGCACGTGCTTCGATCGGTTTCACCCATCAGGACCACTCGTCCGATGCGATGGAAGTGATCAAGAAGAGCTTCACGCCGGAATTCCGTAACCGTCTGGACACCATTATCCAGTTTGGTCGCCTCAGTCATGAGGTCATCAAGAGTGTGGTGGACAAGTTCCTTACCGAACTCCAGGCGCAGCTGGAAGACAAGCGTGTATTGCTGGAAGTCACCGATGCTGCCCGCAGCTGGCTGGCGGCCGGTGGTTACGACTCGGCAATGGGTGCTCGACCAATGGCTCGCCTGATCCAGGACAAGATCAAGCGTCCGCTGGCGGAGGAGATTCTCTTTGGCGAACTGGCCGAACATGGCGGTGTGGTGCACATCGACATCAAGGACGGCGAACTGACCTTCGAGTTCGAGACCACGGCTGAAATGGCCTGACGTTAACCGCAACAAAGCAGAAAGGCGCCAATTGGCGCCTTTCTGCTATTGATCGTTCCCATGCTCCGCGTGGGCATGCAGCCCGGGACGCTCCGCGTCCCTTCAAAAGCCGAACGCAGAGCGTCCGTTGAGGCATTCCCACGCAGAGCGTGGGAACGATCCGCAAACAAACCACGGCTGAAATGGCCTGACGTTAACCGCAACAAAGCAGAAAGGCGCCAATTGGCGCCTTTCTGCTATTGATCGTTCCCATGCTCCGCGTGGGCATGCAGCCCGGTTGAGGCATTCCCACGCAGAGCGTGGGAATGATCCGCAAACAAAAACGCCCGGCATAAGCCGGGCGTTTTGTATTGACTTGATTAGCGAGCGCGGTAAGTGATGCGCCCTTTGCTCAAGTCATAGGGCGTCAGCTCGACGCGCACTTTGTCACCGGTAAGAATACGGATGTAGTTCTTGCGCATCTTGCCGGAGATATGCGCGGTTACGACGTGCCCATTTTCCAACTCCACACGAAACATGGTGTTGGGCAGGGTGTCGACGACAGTGCCTTCCATTTCGAAGCTGTCTTCTTTCGACATGCAGTAAAGCCCTCGGTGTCCAGTGAATGGCCCGGTGCAACTGCGCCAGGCAAAAGCGGCGTGCATTGTGCCCGAAAAGTGGGGGTCAAGCCAAGGGGTTTAGGGTGTGCTCTAGTTCAGAACGACCCAGCGCTGGTTAACCAGCAGCTCTATTGGGCGGTATTGGGTCTTGTAGCTCATTTTTTTGCAGTTTTTGATCCAGTAGCCCAGGTAGACCGCATCCAGCCCCAGGCGCCGGGCCTCGGCGATTTGCCAGAGGATCGCATAACGCCCCAGGCTGCGTCGTTCTTCGGCAGGCTCATAGAAGGTGTAAACCGCCGACAGACCGTTTGGCAGCAGGTCGGTCACCGCGATCGCCAGCAACCGTCCGTCGAGACGAAATTCATAGAAACGCGAAAACGGCAGGTCACGCACCAGGAACGTAGAAAATTGATCGCGGCTGGGCGGATACATGTCGCCATCGGCATGTCGCTCTTCGATGTACCGTTGATAGAGATCGAAATACTCTTCACTGAACCCGGGTTTGGCCGGGCGCACCTGCAGATCGGCGTTGCGTTTGAAAATGCGTTTCTGCTGACGATTGGGCGTGAATTGCCCTACGGGAATGCGCGCAGGCACGCACGCATTGCAGTTCTGGCAATGGGGCCGGTAGAGGTGATCGCCACTGCGACGGAAACCCATTTCCGACAGGTCTGCATAGACATGCACATCCATGGGCTGGCTAGGGTCAAGGAACAGGGTCGTGGCCTGCTCCTCAGGCAGATAGCTGCAAGAGTGGGGCTGAGTGGCATAGAACTTCAGGCGCGCCAACTCGGTCATGATCAACCCTCGGGATAATGCTTTCGATTAAGTGTAAGCCACGCGCGCAAAAGTCGCTCAGCAAACCCAGGTTGCGCGGCTGGGTCGATCCAGATATTGCGCCAGATAACCGGCAAACGCGCTGCGGGGAATTGCCCGCGCGCCAAGGCTGTGCAGATGATCGGTCGGCATCTGGCAGTCGATCAAGACAAAGCCGGAGTCTTTCAGATGTTGCACCAATGTGGCAAAACCAAATTTGGAGGCGTTGTCGGCGCGGCTGAACATCGATTCGCCGAAAAACATCTGGCCCATCGCCAAACCGTACAATCCGCCAACCAGTTCTTGCTGGTCCCAGACTTCCACCGAGTGGGCGAACCCGCGACGGTGCAGTTCAATGTAGGCGTCCTGCATGGCATCGGTAATCCAGGTGCCATCGGCGTATTCCCTGGGGGCGGCGCACGCCCGGATAACGGCGGCGAAATCCCGATCGAAGGTCACCTGATAGCGTTGTTGGCGCAGCAATTTGCCAAGGCTGCGGGATACGTGCAGTTCGTCGGGAAATAAAACTGTGCGTGGGTCGGGTGACCACCAGAGGATCGGTTGGCCTTCCGAGAACCATGGGAAACAGCCGTGACGATATGCCTGGATCAGCCGGTCGGCAGACAGGTCGCCACCGGCCGCCAGCAACCCGTTGGGGTCACGCATGGCCTTTTCCAGTGGCGGGAAAGTCAGGGTGTTGCGTTGTAACCAAGTCAGCATGGCGTTCGGGCTTGCAGAAGGGGAGGGCGGTGGCGGGCTCTCGGCCCGCCGTGAAGTGTGCCGTTAAACGACGGGAATGTCGTCGAGGTATTTTTCCGCGTCCAGTGCAGCCATGCAGCCAGCCCCTGCGGAAGTCACGGCCTGGCGATACACGTGGTCGGCCACGTCACCAGCGGCAAACACGCCCGCAATGGCGGTCGCCGTGGCATCGCCATCACTGCCACCCTTGACCAGCAGGTAACCGTCGCGCATTTCCAGTTGGCCGACGAACAGGTCGGTATTGGGTTTGTGGCCGATGGCGATGAACACCCCGGCCACTGCCAGTTCCTTGAGTTCGCCCGTATGGCTATCGCGCAGGCGGGCGCCGGTCACGCCAGTGGCGTCACCCAGTACCTCATCGAGGTTCTGGTTCCAGTGCAGGCGAATATTGCCGTTGGCGGCTTTCTCGAAGAGTTTGTCCTGGAGGATTTTCTCAGAACGCAACTTGTCCCGCCGGTGTATCAGATGAACTTCCTTGGCAATGTTCGACAAGTACAGTGCTTCTTCAACGGCGGTATTGCCGCCACCAATGACCGCGACCACTTGATTGCGATAGAAGAACCCGTCGCAGGTCGCGCAGGCGGAAACGCCTTTGCCGGCAAACGTTTCTTCCGACGCCAACCCCAGGTATTGCGCGGACGCACCGGTGGCAATAATCAGCGCGTCACACGTGTAGGTGCCGCTGTCGCCAATCAGTTCGAACGGGCGCTGTTGCAACTTGGCAGTATGGATGTGGTCGTACACGATCTCTGTGGCAAAGCGCTCGGCGTGTTTTTGCATGCGGTCCATCAACACCGGGCCGGTGAGGCCTTCGACATCGCCTGGCCAGTTATCGACTTCCACGGTGGTAGTGAGCTGGCCACCGGCCTGTATGCCGGTAATGACAACGGGTTTGAGGTTGGCGCGGGCGGCATACACGGCTGCGCTGTAACCGGCGGGGCCGGAACCCAGGATGATCAGGCGGTGATGCTTCGCTCCGCTCATAAAAACACCTCATAAGCCTTTGTCACAAAAGACAATGCATGCTCAAATTGAGTCGCACGTGATGTGCTGTTGACTATGCTACACCCTAGGATCACAAGCATGGCATCAAGCGTACAAACCCGTACAATGCCTGGCTGTAACAGCGTTTGTAACAAAATAAGCAGGACGTTTCGTGTTTATAAAAACCGGAACGCAGTGTTAAAAGTAGTCTGAGTTATGGCTGTCAACTTTTTTACCTGCCTGGATTGGGCAGTTTTTAATAGTCAATCAACAGATGGACGCGCCTTGGGCGCAGGAATAGTAGCGTTTTGAAGAAATCCACCGAAGCACCCAAAACAGTCGTGCCGCTCTGGCGTCAGCAATTGCACTACCGCCTCAAGGAAGGTGCATTGATCGCCATTGGCGCGTTGTGCCTGTTTCTGATGATGGCCTTGCTGACCTACGGCAAGGACGATCCGGGCTGGAGCCATAACAGCAAGATCGACGATGTGCAGAATTTCGGTGGTCCGGCGGGCTCCTACAGCGCCGATATCCTGTTCATGGTGCTCGGTTACTTCGCCTACATCTTCCCCCTGTTGCTGGCGATCAAGGCCTACCAGATCTTCCGCCAACGTCACGAGCCGTGGCAGTGGAGCGGCTGGCTGTTCTCCTGGCGCCTGATCGGGCTGGTATTTCTGGTGTTGTCCGGTGCTGCGCTTGCCCATATCCATTTTCACGCGGCGACCGGTCTGCCGGCCGGTGCTGGCGGTGCGCTGGGCGAAAGCCTGGGTGATCTGGCGAAAAACGCCTTGAACATTCAGGGCAGCACGCTGCTGTTCATTGCCCTGTTCCTGTTCGGCCTGACCGTTTTCACCGATTTGTCGTGGTTCAAGGTGATGGACGTCACCGGCAAGATCACGCTCGACCTCTTCGAGCTGTTCCAGGGCGCAGCCAACCGCTGGTGGGCGGCCCGTACCGAGCGCAAGCAACTGGTGGCGCAATTGCGTGAAGTCGACGACCGCGTGCACGACGTGGTCGCGCCAACCGTCACCGATAAACGCGAACAGGCCAAGGTCAAGGAGCGCTTGATCGAGCGTGAGCAAGCCCTGAGCAAGCACATGTCCGAGCGTGAGAAACAGGTGCCGCCGGTGATTGCGCCGGCGCCGGTCAAGCCACCAGCCCCGAGCAAGCGCGTCGAGAAAGAGAAACAGGCGCCGCTGTTCGTCGACAGTGCGGTGGAAGGCACCTTGCCGCCGATTTCGATTCTTGATCCTGCGGAAAAGAAACAACTCAATTATTCGCCGGAATCCCTGGCCGCGGTCGGCCATTTGCTGGAAATCAAGCTCAAGGAATTCGGCGTCGAAGTCACTGTGGATTCGATCCACCCTGGGCCGGTGATCACCCGTTACGAAATTCAGCCGGCGGCCGGGGTCAAGGTCAGCCGCATCGCCAACCTCGCCAAGGACCTGGCACGTTCCCTGGCCGTGACCAGCGTGCGGGTGGTGGAAGTGATTCCGGGCAAGACCACGGTTGGTATCGAGATTCCCAACGAAGACCGGCAGATCGTGCGCTTCTCCGAAGTGCTGTCGACCCCCGAGTACGACAACTTCAAATCGCCGGTCACACTGGCACTGGGTCATGACATCGGCGGCAAGCCGGTCATCACTGACCTGGCGAAGATGCCGCACCTGCTGGTGGCCGGTACCACCGGTTCCGGTAAGTCGGTGGGTGTGAACGCGATGATCCTGTCGATTCTGTTCAAGTCCGGCCCGGAAGACGCCAAACTGATCATGATCGACCCGAAAATGCTCGAACTGTCGATCTACGAGGGCATTCCGCACCTGCTGTGTCCGGTGGTCACCGACATGAAGGACGCGGCCAACGCCCTGCGCTGGAGCGTTGCCGAGATGGAGCGTCGCTACAAGCTGATGGCGAAAATGGGCGTGCGCAACCTGTCTGGCTTCAATGCCAAGGTCAAGGAAGCCCAGGACGCTGGCGAGCCGTTGAGCGATCCGCTGTACAAGCGCGAAAGCATCCATGATGAAGCGCCGCTGCTGCAAAAGCTGCCGACCATCGTGGTGGTGGTCGACGAATTCGCCGACATGATGATGATCGTCGGCAAGAAGGTGGAAGAACTGATCGCGCGTATCGCCCAGAAGGCGCGTGCTGCCGGCATCCACCTGATCCTCGCGACCCAGCGTCCGTCGGTTGACGTGATCACCGGCCTGATCAAGGCCAACATTCCGACCCGTATGGCGTTCCAGGTGTCGAGCAAGATCGATTCCCGGACCATCATCGACCAGGGCGGCGCCGAACAATTGCTGGGTCACGGTGACATGCTCTACATGCCGCCGGGTACCAGTCTGCCGATCCGTGTCCACGGGGCCTTTGTGTCCGACGATGAGGTTCATCGCGTGGTCGAGGCCTGGAAGCTGCGTGGCGCGCCGGAGTACAACGACGACATCCTCAACGGTGTCGAAGAGGCCGGCAGTGGCTTTGAGGGCAGCAGCGGTGGTGGCGACGGTGATGATCCCGAGGCCGATGCGTTGTATGACGAAGCGGTGCAGTTCGTTCTGGAAAGCCGCCGTGCCTCCATTTCCGCGGTTCAGCGTAAACTGAAAATCGGCTACAACCGCGCAGCGCGCATGATCGAAGCCATGGAAATGGCCGGTGTCGTGACGTCCATGAATACCAACGGTTCGCGTGAAGTCCTGGCCCCTGGCCCGGTACGCGACTGATCCGAGATTGAAAAGGGGCGGCGTCCCGAGGCGCCGCCCGCACTCCCACGAATGTTATGAGGACTCCCATGCGTCTGATCCGCATGCTGTTGCTACCGGTACTGGCCTTGACCACGCTGCAGGCTCACGCCGATGACAAGGACGTGGCGCGCCTGACTCAATTGCTGGAAAAATCCCAGACCCTGACCGCACGTTTCTCCCAGCTGACCCTCGATGGCAGCGGCACCCAGTTGCAGGAAACCGCAGGTCAGATGTCCCTGCAACGCCCGGGCCTGTTCTACTGGCACACCGACGCGCCGCAAGAACAGTTGATGGTTTCCGATGGCAAGAAGGTCACCCTTTGGGACCCGGACCTGGAGCAGGTCACCATCAAGAACCTCGATCAGCGACTGACTCAGACCCCGGCGTTGCTGTTGTCCGGTGACGTGTCGAAGATCAGCCAGAGCTTTGACATCAGCGCCAAGGAGGCCGGCGGGGTGATTGACTTCACCCTGAAGCCGAAAACCAAGGACACGCTGTTCG
>NZ_RCOE01000116.1:0-896 GCF_004321495.1 Pseudomonas sp. Sample_10 | reverse complement strand
CCAGAGCTGGGGTTACGAGTTTGTCGTGACTCCCCATATCGAGTACCTGGAATCCTTGCTGACCGGCGCGGGCCAGGATCTGGACCTGCGTACCTTCAAGGTGATCGATCCTCAGTCGGGTCGTCAGATGGGTTTCCGGGCCGACATCACGCCACAGGTGGCGCGCATCGATGCGCACACCCTGCGACGCGAAGGTCCGAACCGTCTCTGCTATGCCGGCAGCGTGCTGCATGCGCAGCCGCGCGCCTTGTCGTCCTCGCGCAGCCCGATTCAACTGGGTGCCGAGTTGTACGGCGACGGTAGCCCGAGCAGTGATGTCGAAGTCATCAGTTTGATGCTGGCCATGCTGCAACTGGCGGATGTGCCGGATGTGCACATGGACCTGGGGCATGTCGGTATTTACCGCGGCCTGGCGCGCGCCGCCGGTTTGTCGGGCGAAGTTGAGCAGCAGTTGTTCGATGCGCTGCAACGCAAGGCTATCGACGAGGTCATTACCTTGACCGAAGGCTTGCCAGCCGATCTGTCGGGCATGCTGCGGGCGTTGGTCGACCTGTGTGGCGGCCGTGAAGTCCTGGCGGCGGCGCGTGAGCGTCTGGCCAAGGCCCCGGCCCCGGTTCTGGCTGCACTGGATGACTTGCTGGCGATCGCCGAGCGTCTGTCCGCGCGCTTCCCGGAGCTGCCGCTGTATTTCGATCTGGGCGAACTGCGCGGCTACCACTACCACACCGGTGTGGTGTTCGCTGTATTCGTACCGGGTGTTGGCCAATCCATCGCCCAGGGTGGTCGTTACGACGACATCGGCGCCGACTTCGGTCGTGCCCGCCCGGCAACCGGCTTCTCCACCGATTTGAAAACCCTGGTGACCCTGGGGCGTGCTGAGATCGAGCTACCGTCTG
>NZ_RCOE01000281.1:0-4226 GCF_004321495.1 Pseudomonas sp. Sample_10 | reverse complement strand
ATGGCGATGCGGTTCTGTTCGATGCGCTCATGGGTTTCGACTTTCATGTTCTGCAACAGCTCAGTGAAAAAAGCGTGTTGCTCGGCGTTCATGTAGTCATCCGCCGGCATGGCCAGCAACTTGTCCTTTGTCATTGATATCTCTATAAAAAAACGTGCATTAAGGCGAATTAGGGAGCGTTCCGGCAGACCGGTACAGGTCTTCGGAAAGGCGCCGTTTATACCAAGCGCCACCCGGCACTCAATTTACGAGGGGCGGCAGTCTAAGGCCGAGTCGAGGCCTCAGCAACTGAAAAGACAGCGAATTTGTCCGACAAAGCCACGAAAATGCTCTATGGCAGGCATCGAGGTGGCTATCGGAGTGCGTTTATAGCAAGAAATTCAATCCAGCACAGGTATATAGAAGATAAACGGCTGCGTTTGCCTGTCCCTGAAGCGCAGACAAGGTGGGCGCCCGAACGGGTCTGCGCTGAATCGCCACATAAACGAACGCCATCGCGAGATGGCTCGCGATGGCGCGGTACAGCACAGACATGGATGGGATTACATTAACAAGGCGATCAGGATGATGATCGGGATCGGTACGCCGAGAAAGAACAGCAGTAATGAACGCATGATGATGCTCCTGATTTAACGATTCGTAGTGGTGGTTACATAGTCGTCGGCTTCCAGGTACACAACGGCATCCCGGCGACGACCACCGAACGTTGCGGCCAGGCTGGCAAAGAATGCACCCGCCAACAGCGCGACAAACATCCAAAGAGTGCTCCAGGCCGCGACCTTGGCAGCGGTGTCTGCCGCCTCTTGCGCGGCCTGCTTGGCATCGGCCACCGCTTTCTGCGTGCGGGCGTAGACTTCATCGACACGACGCTCCGCGTCGGCCTGGGTCAGGTTGGTCCGCTGTGCGACCAATTGCGCCAGGTAGGTACGGTCTTCGGCAGACAGTTGCCCGTCGCTCAAGGAGCGCACGAAGATGCGGGTCACGGTGCCACGGGCGGCATCATCACTGACGGCAGCCGGACGATCATCGCGAAACAGACTGTCGATGTAATAACCGTACTGATCACTGTTGGTGTTGGCAGCCGCCGTGCCCGCCGCTTGCGTGGCAGCACTGGCGGCGCCACCGACGACTTGCGCCCCGGCTTGCACGCCACCACTGACCACACTGCTGACCGAACCGGCCACCAGCGTTGCAGTCACCAGCGTCGCCACGCACCAAGCCAGAAAACCGTGGGCAGTGTCGCGGAAGTAAACTTCATCGGTGTGCATGAAGGCCCACTTCACCCGCAGCCGACCGGCGATGTACCCACCGAGCCCTGACGCCACGATTTGCGTGAAGGCCAACCAGACAATCGTCGAAACGCCAAGGGTCTTGGCGCTCACACCTTCATTGGCCCACGGCGAAACCGCGGAGAACCCGAGGCCAAAACCGAGCAGCACGAGGATCAGCGACAACGCCGCGGCAGCGGCGGCCCCGGCGAAAATCGCCCCCCATGACACACCCGAAAGCGTGCTCGCCTCATCTACGGCAGGATAGAAACCATCAGAGGATCTATTCATTGTTTTGTCGCTCCAGGCAGAAAAATGGTGTTACAACTCTCGAAATAGCAATTGCAGACACCGTGCCAGCCGCGCACCTGGAATAAATCCTTGTTTTTCAACGTGATAAAAAGTTTGAACTTCGCAGCTTCTTGCAATATGCAACGAACGGGCAGACTCAGCGGGTTTTATGCATTGAAGCGTCCATGAACTTTTATTTAGAAAGCCTGCGATCATTTCTTGGCAAAATGCTGCACAACGTTGTGAACATTTCATCAGGCCAGCCCCATGACCCGCATCTTGACCATTGAAGACGACGCCGTGACCGCCCGTGAAATCGTCGCTGAATTGAGCAGCCACGGCCTCGACGTCGACTGGGTCGACAACGGCCGTGAAGGGCTGGAACGAGCGGTCAGCGGCAACTATGACCTGATCACCCTCGACCGCATGCTGCCCGAACTCGACGGCCTGGCGATTGTGACCACGCTACGATCCATGGGTGTGGCCACACCGATCCTGATGATCAGCGCCCTTTCCGACGTCGATGAGCGCGTGCGCGGTTTGCGCGCCGGCGGCGATGACTACCTGACCAAACCCTTCGCCACCGATGAGATGGCTGCCCGGGTCGAAGTCCTGCTGCGTCGGCAGAACACCGGCACCGCCCAGGCCACCACGTTACGGGTAGCGGATCTGGAACTGAACCTGATCAGCCACGAAGCCAGCCGCGACGGGCAATTGCTCACGCTGTTGCCCACCGAATACAAACTGCTGGAATTCCTCATGCGCAACACCGGGCAGATCCTGTCGCGGATGATGATTTTCGAAGAAGTCTGGGGTTATCACTTCGACCCCGGCACCAACCTGATCGACGTACACATTGGCCGCTTGCGCAAAAAGATCGACCCACCTGGCAATGTCCCCTTGATTCGAACCGTGCGAGGCTCGGGTTATGTCATTGCCGAACCCGTCTAAAGGCTGGCGCTCTTCCAGCAGTCGCTTGCTCGCGCTCTACAGTGCGCTGTTCGTGGTCTGGAGCGGCATTCTCATGGGCGTCATGTACTTCGAGGTATCCGCCTACCTCGACAACCTGGCCAAGCATTCGCTGATGCAGCGTCAGCATCTGTTTTCGCGATTCCAGGGCGAACAACTGGTGGACGCGCTCGCCGTCAGCATGACCTTCGATATCCGCGGCATCGACGGTTATGGCCTGTTCGATCAGCAGCACCGATATCTGAGCGGCGCCCTGGACCACATCCCCCGTGGCCTGCCGCTGGACGGCAAGATCCACATGCTCAGCGATTGCGCCGACTCCGACGACCCGACGCTGCCCAATGACAGCTGCGATGCCGTGGCGACCCAGACCCGCGACGGCCTGTTGCTGGTGCTGGTGCGTGACAACGGTTCGCTGTTTGCCGTCACCCGGATCATTCTGCACGCGCTGTTCTGGGGTGTGACCCTGACCATCCTGCCGGGCATCGTCGGTTGGCATTTGTTGCGCCGCCGCCCGCTTCGGCGGATCCGCGCGATTCAGGCCAGCGCCGAAGCCATCGTCGCCGGCGACCTCACCCGACGCTTGCCGCTGTCCAATCGCCGGGATGAACTGGACATGCTTGCGGCCATCGTCAACGCCATGCTCGAACGCATCGAGCGCCTGATGCATGAGGTCAAAGGCGTGTGCGACAACATCGCCCATGACCTGCGCACGCCACTGACACGCTTACGCGCGCAGCTTTACCGCATGCAACAACAAGCCGGTGAAGGTACGCCGCAAGCGGCGCAACTGGATCTGGTGCTGGGCGAAGCCGACACGCTGATGGCGCGGTTTCGTGGCCTGCTGCGGATTTCCGAACTGGAGGATCGCCAGCGCCGCTCCGGCTTCGTGCAACTGGACCCGGTGTCGTTGTTGCGAGAGTTGCATGAGTTTTATCTGCCCTTGGCAGAGGACGACGGCCTGACGTTCGAGCTGCAACTGCCTGAATCATTGCCGCCACTCAATGGCGACCGCGCCTTGCTGTTCGAAGCGCTGGCCAACCTGTTGAGCAACTCGATCAAATTCACCCCGCCCGGCGGCCAGGTGATTTTGCGCGGGATCAATCATGACGGACATACCCGCATCGAAGTGCTCGATTCCGGGCCGGGCATTCCCGAAGCCGAACGCGAAGCCGTGTTCCAGCGCTTCTATCGCGCCGAAGCGGGCAATCTGAAAAGCGGTTTCGGCCTGGGCCTGTCGATCGTCGCAGCCATCGCAAGCCTGCATGGGTTTGCGCTGGAGGTGGGTAACAGTGAACTGGGTGGAGCGCGGCTGGTGCTCGATTGTCGGGAGAGTTTGATTACCCCCTCATGATCGTTCCCACGCTCCGCTTGGCAATACAGCCACATGATCGTTCATGATCGTTCCCACGCTCCGCGTGGGAATGCAGCCTGGGACGCTCCGCGTCCCTTTCGGAAGCTGGAACGCGGAGCGTCCCTTAAAGCATTCCCACGCAGAGCGTGGGAACGATCGACGAGTCAAGCCGGGTAGTTGGCCCGCAGGGCCTCAAGCCCGCCCTGATAAATCCCGGTGAACAGCGCCACCACCTCCTCATCACTCACACCCACCGGTTCAAATCGACCGGACCAGGTCACCCGCGCGCCCTGATCGTTCCCACGCTCCGCGTGGGAATGCAGCCTGGGACGCTCCGCGGCCCT
>NZ_RCOE01000279.1:0-34361 GCF_004321495.1 Pseudomonas sp. Sample_10 | reverse complement strand
TCGTCAAGATTAAATTCCGAAACCCCAATTGCGAAAGCAGTTGGGGTTTTGTTTTTGTGCGCAAGAAAAACGTGTCATGCGCGACACAAATTTGCACAGTTATTTTCCACCCAGGACACTAGAATAGGTCCAACTTTTTCAGATTCAGAGGGCTTATGCCAGAGCCGGTTGACACCCCAGGGCTGTCAGAATTACCACTAGAAAATCTGGTTGCGTGCCATGAGTGCGATTTGCTGATGCGCAAGCCCAAGCTCGCTCATGGCGAGAAAGCCCTGTGCCCGCGCTGTGGCTATGAACTCTATGCCCACCGTCACAACGTCGTGCAGCGAAGTCTTGCCCTGGTCATAGCGGCGCTGCTGTTGTACATCCCGGCGAACTTTTTACCCATCATGCAACTCAATCTACTCGGGCAATCGGCTCACGACACTGTCTGGAGTGGTGTGGTCGCGCTTTTTGACACAGGCATGCAAAGCGTTTCAGTGATCGTGTTTCTGTGCAGCATGGCCATTCCGCTGCTCAAGCTGCTGTGTCAACTGATCGTATTACTGAGCATCCGTTTCAATATCGGGCGCAGTTACGGCTTGCTGCTCTACCGCATTTATCACCACTTGCGCGACTGGGGAATGCTTGAGGTGTACCTCATGGGCGTATTGGTGGCGATCGTCAAACTGGCCGATATGGCAGCAATCACCGTAGGACTTGGTCTGGCGTGCTTTATTGGTTTGTTGCTGATTCAGGTCTGGTTGGAGGTCGTCATGTCACCTCACCAGATCTGGCAGGCTTTGTCAGGAGAAGATGCCCATGCGGGCGATTGATGCAGGCATTCTGATTTGTGCGGAATGTCATGAGTTGAACAGGCAGGAAGCTGATACCGATGAGCAAGTCTGTACACGCTGCGGAGCGTTGGTTCACGCCCGCCGCCCGAATAGTCTGGTTCGGACCTGGGCCTTGCTGATTACGGCTGCCATTCTTTACATACCGGCCAATATGTTGCCGATCATGACCGTCAATTCCCTTGGCAAAGGTGCGCCCAGCACGATCATGGCCGGTGTGATCGAACTGGTTCACTACGGAATGTTCCCCATTGCGGCCGTGGTGTTTATCGCCAGTATCGTGGTCCCCACGTTCAAACTCGTGGGTATTGGCCTGCTGCTGTTTTCGGTGCAGCGCCGTCAACCCTTGTCGGCCCGTCAACGCATCTGGATGTACCGCTTTATTGAATTCATCGGGCGATGGTCGATGCTCGATATCTTTGTGATCGCCATCCTGGTGGCGGTCGTTAATTTTGGGCGGCTTGCCAGCATTGAAGCCAATCCTGGTGCGGTCGCTTTTGCCAGCGTGGTAATTCTGACGATGCTTGCCGCAGTAACTTTCGATCCCCGACTGATTTGGGATAACACGGAGTCGGACGACGACCATGACTGATTTGCCTGTAGCGAAAACCCGACCGGCCTCGAACTGGTCAGCCATTTGGGTGTTACCTCTGATCGCCCTGATTATTGGCGGTTGGCTCGGCTGGCGTGCCTATAACGAGAACGGCATCGAGATACAGGTGCGTTTCGAGAGCGGCGAAGGTATCCAGGCCAACAAGACCGAAGTGGTTTACAAGGGCATGTCGGTAGGTAAGGTGAAAACCCTCAAGCTCGATGATGAAGGGAGTTCCAAGGGCGTCATCGCCACCGTCGAAATGAACAAGGATGTCGAGCAATATCTTCGGACCAGCACGCGTTTCTGGTTGGTCAAACCGAGTGTGACGCTCGCTGGTATCACCGGCCTGGAAACGCTGGTTTCGGGTAACTATGTGGCGATCAGCCCCGGTGAAGGCGAGCCCACTCGCAAGTTCAAGGCACTGGCCGAAGAGCCGCCGCTTTCCGATGCTCAACCCGGCCTGCACCTCACGATCAAAGCCGATCGACTGGGCTCTTTGAACCGTGGCAGTCCGGTGTTCTACAAGCAGATCAAAGTGGGACAGATCAAGAGTTACGTGCTCTCCGAGGATCAGAGCACCGTTGAACTCAAGGTGTTTATAGAGCCGACTTACGCCAAGCTGGTGCGTAAACACACGCGTTTCTGGAACGCCAGCGGCATCAGCATCGATGCCAATCTGTCAGGCGTGAAGGTACGCAGCGAATCTCTGGCCAGTATCGTCGCCGGCGGTATTGCCTTTGCAACGCCGGAAAACCGCAAGGACAGTCCGCCTACTGATCCGAGCTTGCCGTTCCGTCTGTATGAGGATTTCGATGCAGCGGCAGCGGGTATCAAGGTCAAGGTCAAGCTCAGTGACTTCGAAGGCTTACAGGCTGGTCGTACGCCGGTCATGTACAAAGGTATTCAGGTCGGCACGCTCAAGGCGCTCAAGGTTGATCCGGATCTCTCCGCCGCCAGCGCCGAATTGACGCTGGACCCGCTGGCCGAGGATTACCTGGTCGACGGCACGCAGTTCTGGGTGGTCAAGCCGTCCATTTCGTTGGCCGGCATTACCGGCCTGGAGGCATTGGTCAAAGGTAATTACATTGCTGTGCGCCCCGGTGACAAAGGTGCAGCGCCGCAACGTGAGTTCGTCGCGCGGCCCAAGGCGCCGCCGCTGGATCTGCGCTCGCCGGGTCTGCACCTGGTGTTGTTCACCGAGAACCTTGGTTCGCTGGAAGTCGGCAGCCCGATTCTCTACAAACAGGTGAAAGTCGGGTCGGTACAGAGCTACCAGTTCTCGCGTAAAAGAAACCAGTTGGTGATCGGCGTCCACATCGAGAAGGAGTACGAAAACCTGGTCAACGCCTCGACGCGGTTCTGGAATGCCAGCGGTATCACGCTGACGGGCGGGTTGACCGGCGGTATTCAAGTCAAGAGTGAGTCGCTGCAAAGCCTGATGGCTGGCGGCATTGCCTTTGAAACACCGCAGGCCAATGCGCCATTGCAGAAACGGATTCCGCGGTTCCGCCTGTTCGCCAGCCATGAGGAAGCCAATCAGAAAGGCGCGGTGATCACGATCAAGGTCGATCGCGCCGATGGGTTGCGAGCAGGGACTCCCATTCGCTTCAAGGGTCTGGATGTCGGCAAGATCGAGAACGTTGACCTCAGTGATGATCTTCAATCGGTACTGCTGACGGCACGCATCACCGAAGTACCCGAGCGCATCGCGCGAGTTGGCAGCGAGTTCTGGGTGGTCAAGCCTGAGTTGGGGCTGATCAAGACATCCAACCTCGAAACGTTGGTGACTGGGCAATACATCGAAGTGCAGCCAGCCGCGAAGAACCTCGGCCCGCAGAAAAGCTTTGTGGCTCTGTCCAGTCCACCCGAAACCGCCAAGGCTGAAGCCGGATTAAGCCTGGTACTGAGCGCTGCCCGCCGAGGTTCGTTGAAAGCCGGGGTGCCGGTGACCTATCGCGAAATCACCGTGGGTAAGGTGACGGGGTATGAGCTGGGCCAGACGGCGGACCGCGTGCTGATCCACATCCTGATCGAGCCTAAATACGCACCGTTGGTGCGTAGCGGTACGCGCTTCTGGAATACCAGCGGGTTTGATTTCGATGTCGGTCTTTTCAAAGGCGCAACGGTGAGAACCGAGTCGCTGGAAACCATGATTCAGGGCGGCGTTGCGTTTGCCACGCCGGACGGTGAGCGGATGGGCAGCGCCGTGCGGCCGGAACAGACGTTCCCGTTGTTCGACAAGTTCGAAGAGGAATGGCTGACCTGGGCACCGAAAATTTCCCTCGGCAAGTAAGCCGGCAAGAATGAAAAAGGCCGCGATCCATTGGATCGCGGCCTTTTTAATGCCTTCGACTAAACCGGATCAAACCGCATCCAGTTCCGGCTCATCCGCTGCAACGTTGAGCGTTGCCTTCACTTGATCGTGACGACGGATGTACTTCCAGTCCGCCTCGTCGATGTAGATGCCCGCCGGACCGCTGCCGCCTTCCAGGTCGATCGCGACACTGGCGCAAACCTGCGGTTTCACACTCGCGAGGATCGGCACGAAGCCCAGTTGCAGGCTGGTTTCCAGCAATGCAGCCTGGTTCTTCTCATCGATGTCCGCGGCTTCGTCGAGGTAGTACGGCAAGCGCACACGCCCGGCCAGGTCGCGGTCCATCAAGTGCAGCAACAAGTACATGTTGGTCAGCGCCTTGATGGTCATGGTGGTGCCGTTGGAGGCCGCGCCATCGATGTCGGTGTGGATCACCGGTTGACCGTTGACCTTGGTGATCTCGAACGCCAGTTCGAACAAGTCCTTGAGGCCGAGCTGGTTGTGGTTGGCCGCTACCAGTCGAGCCAGATATTCCTTGGCCTCTTCGTTCTTGTTGTCCTGTTCCGCGCTTTGGCTGAGGTCGAACACCGACAGGGTTTCGCCTTCTTCGTACTGACCGGCGCTGTGGATGATCTGGTCGATGTGCTTGAGCGCTTCCTTGTTCGGCGCGAGCACGATGCGGAAGCTCTGCAGGTTGGACACCTGGCGTTTGTTGATCTCGCGGTTGAACAGCGCCAGTTGATGCTCGAGGCTGTCGTAGTCGCTGCGGATGTTGCGCAAGGTGCGGGCGATGTCAGTCACAGCGGCACGACGGGCCTTGCCCAGGGTCAGGGCTTCATCGGTACGGTGCGCGTAGGCGTTGATCAGCAGTGACAGGCGACGCTCCATATCGTCTTCGCTGTCGAACTTGGCCACGCCCTTGAGGCGGACCTGCGCGTACAGCGCTTCGATCTGGCCATCAGCGCGCAACAGGCCTTGCCAGCTGTCCTGATAGTCATTGAGCAGTGGCAGCAGGTTGTCCATGGAGTCGTCGATCGGGTCCATGAACGGCGTGCCGAAGGGCAAGTCCGCCGGCAGCAACTGGCGGCGGCGCAATGCGTCGTCGAGGGTGCGTTGCTTGGCTTCCATGTCGCCGATCTGGCGGCCGACCAGTTGCAGCTTGGCCGACAGTTGCTGGACGCGCTCGGTGAAGGCATCGCTGGAACGCTTCAATTCGTCCTGAGCGGCTTCCATCTGCGCCAGTTGCTCAAGCTTGTCGCCTTCTTCGGCGCTCAGGGTTTGTGCGCGGCGGAAATCTTCCAGGGCTTTCTGCGCATCCAGCACTTGCTGGTACAGCGCTTCGGTCTGGGTCTTGCTCGCGGCGCGGTCGGCGGCCACGGCTTGCTGGGTTTTCAGTTGCTTGAGTTCTTTGTCCAGACGCTCTTTCTGATCGCGCAACGCTGCACGGTCGGCCAGCGCCTGCAAGGCTGGCGGCTCGATGTGCGAGATGTCGATGGACAGGCCCGGCACTTCGAAGCGCTCGCCTTTGAAACCGTCGAGGATCAGTTCCACGGATTTCACCCAGTCGCCGTTCTCGTCGAGGGTGATGCCGTGCTCGCCCAATGGCAGGCTGAACAATGCGCTGTTGAACAGGCGCATCAGGCGCTCGACGTCCTGCTGCGAGAACTCTTCGCGCAGGCGCGCATAACTGTTGTTGTCGGCATGGTCGAGTTGCTGCTTGACCGACTTCAGGCGTTTTTCCAGCTCCCGCAGGCGCTCTTCCAGATCTTCGGCGCTGAACTGGCGCGACTGTGCCAGAGCACCGGCCAGTTCATCGTGAGCGTCTTTGGCCGCGAGCAATTGCTGCTCCAGCACTTTGACGTCATCGACCAGGGCAAAGCGGTGCTTGAGCACCGCCAGTTCGCCGAGCCAGCGCTGGATACCGGTGATTTCCCGCTCCAGACGCATCAATTCCTGGGTGCCGCCACGCTGATCGTTTTGCAGGGCGTCCTGCTCGTTGCGGTAATGCTCGGCCTGAATGGTCAGCTCTTCCTTGCGCGCACTGGCGTAGTCCGACCAGGTGCCCAGCAGGGAATCGAGCAGTGGCGAAATCCGGTGCAGCTTGCCGCGCAGGATGTCGCGCTGCTTCACGCCATTGGCCAACGCTTCGACGAGTGGGCCGGCGGCGACCAGCGAGTTGTAGTCCTGCTCCATCCGTCGTACATCGCGGAAGGCTTCTTCGCACGCGGCAATGTAATCGACGCTACCGGAACGCAGGCTGTGCTCGAACGCATCGAGGAACAATTGCTTGAGCTTGGCCGCGGTAATTTCACGCATGTGCAGCAGGTTGATGAACAACGCGCGGAACGTCTTCAGGCTCTGTTCGCTGGTGGAGCGCAGCGGAATCAGTGTCAGGTCCAGCGGAATCGATGTGTGACCACCGACCAGCAGACGACGCAGTTCATCAGGCTTGAGTTCATAGGCTTTCAGGCCTTCGCGCTCGAGGTTGGTGAACAGTTCTTTCTGACGCAGGCAGGTGTCGTTTTTCTGGTAATGAGCCAGATCGAGCTTACCGGCGTAGGCGAAGAACTGGTGACCGAAACCACCGCCCGGGCCGCGCCCGACCACGCCGATCACGTGTGGGCCGTGGGGCAGGTTCACTTCCACCAGAATGTAACTGGTGTCTGAGGCGAAGTAGAAACGCCGGGATTGTTCCAGGCTGTACTTGCCGAAACTCATGTCCGACATGCGCGCCAGAATCGGGAACTGCAAGGCGTTGATCGAAGCGGATTTACCGAGGTTGTTCGCGCCGTAGACCGACAACGGTTCTTCCAGCGGAAACAGGCCGAGGCTGTAGCCGGCGGTGTTCAGAAGGGCAAAGCGGCGGATGCCGTAACGTTCCTTGCTCATGCGTCGAGCTCCTGTTCTTCGGCAATGGCGCGGGCCAGGGCGTCTTCTTCGCTTTCACTTTCGAATTCGCTCAGGTCCAGCGGGTCGTCGGTCTGCAGCAGTTTTTCGTCGCTGTCTTCGTCGATCAGCACCGGCACGGGCAGTGGCAAGACGCTGTGCAGGCTGGCGGCCAGGTCTCGGTCTTGCTGGACCGACAGGCAGACGTCGAGGAAGCGGTGCATCGGCGGCAGAAAGCGGTAAACGCCGTTTTCTTCGCTGGCGAAACCGAGTTGGGTCATGCGGCGCATGATCTTTTCTTCGAGTTCGTCCTGGGTCTGCACTTCGGCCTGAATGAACAGGTCGCGGTACTTTTCCAGCAACGATGGCAGTTCGTCGCGACCGAGGCTCCCACCGTCGAGCACGGCGATCGGATCGCGCCCCTGATCGGCCAGATGCTCGACGAGGATGAAGGTGAACAGCGCCAGACGCTGGGCCGTCTTGTTTACCGCGGCAGCGGCGAGGTCCGGTACGAAATAGTAGAAACCACGGGTGTCGCAGACCAGTTCAAAACCCAGTGCCTTGAAGAGCGTGCGGTACTGGTCCTGAAAGTTCGACAGCTGAGCGTACAGCTCCGGATCGCGGCGGCTGACGTGGTAACCCTTGAACAGCTCGCGGAAGATCGGCGCCAGTTGGGACAGTTCGGATAGATCAAGATGCATAAGGGGTGCTCGCAGAATCCTCGGTAGCGTCAGGGCCGGCCGAGAGCAGGGCGAAGGAGCGCAGGCTGACCTGGTGCTCATGTGTGAAGTAGTCGCGACGTTCCAGGCGTTCGCGCTTGAAGCGTTTTTCCCTCGACAGGCGCGAGAACCAGTACAGCAATTCGTCGGTGGCGCCGTCCGGTTCCTGTTCCAGCAGCCAGGTCATCAGATCCGGCATCGGCAAGGCGTCCTCGCAGCGCTCGAGCATTTCCCGGACCGTGCGTGGCGCACGCGGGGCATCGCCGCCCTTGTGGGTTTTGTGCGCCTTGGGAAAACGCGCCGGTTTCGGTTCGAAACGGGCCAAAGCGTACACGTAGGCCTCGACCTGACTGGCGCTGCCGAGAAAGGTGCTTTGCGGGCGGGTGAACATCGGCATGGCCGCTTGCGGTACGGCGTCGATGCCTTTGCGGCGGATCATCGACAGCGCCAGCGCGGCGCCACGGGTCACCGCGTTGTGCCGCCGCGCTTCTTCGCGCAGCGGCAGCAGCAGTTCGCGGGCGTGACGCAGGGTCAATTGGGCGCTGGTCTGCATTTCGAGGATGCGCGCGTGGGTGCGCAGCAGCATGTCGTCATCGACCAGGTGGCCGAGCCGCTGCTGTTCGCTGAGCATTTTCAGCAGGACGGTTTCGACCTTGCGCACGCCTTGTTCGAAGGCGCCATCGGCGTTCACCAGATCGATCATCGGTTCGACGTATTCGTCCCAGGTCGCCAGCACTTCAGCGTAACGCTGACGCAGCGGAATCTGTCGGTCGCTGGTTTTCGCCCGTTCGGCGACAGCCACCAGTGCCTGTTCGTCGTTATCGAGCTTTTTCAGTACGTCACGGACGCGCATGTCGAGCAGACGCAACTGACGGGCGAGGTCATTGCCGTCACGGATATCGAATGCATCCTGGATGTAACCGGCCAGACGCTCGAGGTGGCGCAGATAGGCTTCGATCTCCAGGCAAAGGCCCAGACGGTGTTCACGGCGCAGATAGGCGAGGAAGTCGTGAATCTGCGCGTTGAGTTCGAAACGGTTCGGGCTTTTCGCCACGGGAACCAGAATATCGAGGCGAATCCACACATCCAGCAGGCTGGTGATGTCCTGCGGCGTACTGTCGAGTTGCTGGGCGGCCAACTGTGAACGCAATTCGTTGAGGCTCAGTGTGCCTTGGTCGAAGTGCTCGCACAGTGGCTCCAGAAGTGCCCAGTGTTCAGCGAGGGCGCGCAAGACGCGCTTGGGTTCGATCATCGGAATGGCCGGCTGTTGGCGATTAAAAGCCGCGATTGTACTGCATTGGGCGCGATGCGATTCACTCTCGGGACAGGCTGTCGCCTTTTTTCACTGGTGCAAAGACTATCGGTGCAGTCTGTCGATCAACTGCGGGCGATCTTGGGCGAAGGGCGGTAGAATCCCTCAACTTTAGTTATCCACAAGTGGCCGACCTTTGCTTATCGAGTCCCGCCGTCGCGCTTATTTGAACGCCATGCAGGTGGTCAACTGGCTGCCGCGCACCGAATTACCCTTTGCCGCCCCGTCGCGGCCCGAACTGCTGGAAATGCCCGAGCCGATGGTCGTCGCGCCTGTGGCAGCGGCTGCCGTGGCTGAAGTGCCCGTGGCACCAGTGGTCAAACCGGCTGAACGGGTCAAGGTCGAGGTGCCACGACCATCGCTTGCGAGCACGCGTACCGGTGCCGTAGCGGTGGAAGAGGCTGTAGAAGCGCCGCTCGTGGTCAAGGCACCGATTGTGCCGCCACCGCGCTTCGCCTTGCAGTTGCTGCGCGCCGGGCGTTGCCTGCTGCTGGCCGAGTTACCCACAGGCGAGGCGTTTCAGGCCCGCGACCCCGCTTATCTGCTGCTCAAGGACATGCTGCGCGCCGCCGGTCTGCCGGACAGCCCGCAGATTGTCGGTGAGCCAGTACGCTGGCCATTACTGGTGCGCGGCACGATGGATCAAGGTCCGGAAGCTGCCCGCGATTTTGTTCAGGGTTTTCTCTCGGCCCGGCTGGAAGATGCACCGTGCGTCTGTCTGTGGCTGATCGGCCTGCCCGCGGTGCGTTTCGCCGGTGAGGCGGATGCCGAGTCCTTCAACCGGGAACTGCAGATCGAAGGCCTGGGCTGCGCCTGGGCGGTGCCGGGCCTGGAATTATTAATGGAAGAGCCACAGCGTAAGGCTGATGTCTGGCAAGCCATGCGTCGGCTGATGGCGCGTTGGAAAGAATCGAATGAGTGACGCGGTATCGTTCCGCCCGATGATCGAGGCGGACCTGGAATCTGTTCTGAAGATTGAATACGCGGCCTACAGCCATCCCTGGACCCGCGGAATTTTTCTCGACGGGCTGGGCAAGTACCAGATCTGGCTGATGTTTGAAGGTCAGCAGCAGGTCGGCCACGGTGTGGTGCAGATCATCCTCGACGAGGCGCATTTGCTGAACATCACCGTCAAACCGGAAAATCAGGGCCGTGGCCTGGGTTTGACGTTGTTGGAGCATCTGATGTCGATTGCTTACAAGGCTGACGCTCGAGAATGTTTTCTAGAGGTGCGCGACAGCAATACCGCCGCGTTCAAATTGTACGAACGCTATGGCTTCAACGAAATCGGCCGTCGGCGGGATTACTACCCGGCGGTGGGCGGGCGTGAAGATGCAGTGGTGATGGCCTGTACGCTGGTGGACTGAATCACCATTGTAGCGAGGGAGCTTGCTCGCGCCGGGCCGCAAGGCGCTCCCTTGTGAGGCGGGCGGGCATCTGGCGACTGCTGTGCAGTCGAACGGGAGCAAGCTCCCTCGCCACAAAAAATCAGCGCTTGCGGTCCAGTGGATCGCGCTGCGCCATCTCCGCTTCATCCAGCCCGTCGCCACCGCCAATGTCGTCTTCACCGACAATGCTCAAGTCCCAATCAGCCTGATTGCCGTTGCCGGCTTCATTGGCATCCCTGGCACCGTCTTCGCGGATCAGGGTTTCCGGGCTCATGTCGTCGTCAGTGGGTTCGTGGTCGCCCGTCGAGGCGCCAGTCATGCCGGCTTCGCGCACGCGCTGGCGCGGCATCAGTTGCTCGCGCTCCTTGTCCGGCAACTCGTCGCCGATTTTTGCGCTGGGTTCGTCATCATCGAAGTCCAGTTCGTTCATCGAACCCATGCGATCTTCGTTGTCATCGATGGGTTCCGGTTGCACTGCATCGTAAGGACGGCGTGATTCAGTCATGGTAATTCCTCATACTGTGGGCCTTACTAGGGTGGACCCATTGGGTTACCGAGAATTCCACCGGCATGGAGCCCTGCAGCAGGTAACTGGAGAACAACTGCATTTTGCGCGTGACCCCGACGGACGGTTGTCAGTCAAAACTGCGCACCATTCTTGAGGCTTCAAAGCATGAACGAATTACAAGATCTGATTGATAACAACGAGCGCTGGGCTGACGCGATCACTAAAAAAGATCCTGACTTCTTCGCCAAGCTGGCTCGCCAACAGACTCCCGAGTTCCTGTGGATCGGCTGTTCCGACGCGCGGGTGCCGGCCAACGAAATCGTCGGCATGCTGCCGGGCGATCTATTCGTCCACCGTAATGTGGCCAACGTGGTGCTGCACACCGACCTCAACTGTCTCTCGGTGATTCAGTACGCGGTCGATGTACTCAAGGTCAAACACATCCTTGTGACCGGCCACTATGGCTGCGGTGGCGTGCGCGCCTCGATGCAGGACCGTCAGTTCGGCCTGATCGACGGCTGGCTGCGCTCGATTCGTGATCTGTACTACGAAAAGCGTGAAGAACTGGCTGCGTTGGCGACTGAGGAAGAGCGGGTCGACCGTCTCTGCGAGCTGAACGTGATCCAGCAAGTGGCCAACGTCGGGCACACCAGCATTGTGCAAAATGCCTGGCATCGCGGGCAGAGCCTGTCGATTCACGGTTGCATCTATGGGATCAAGGACGGCCGCTGGAAAAGCCTGAACACCACCATCAGTGGTTTCGAGCAGCTGCCGCCGCAGTACCGCCTGCGCCCGTTCGAACCGCTGTAAACCGATCAGCGGCGGCGTTGCCGACGCCAGTGTGGCAAACATCTGGTCGTCGGCGCCGCCCGTGCGCTGACTTCCACTTACAGCGCTGGCGCGGGGATTGCCGTTGCCGGTGCTGGCGCCTTGAGTTGTTTGAGCTGGGCCTGGATCGTTGCCGACGCGCATTTGGCCACGGCTTGTTGAGGCGTCAGGTTGCGAATCGAGGTGTAGAACAGCTCACAGGTTCTATCTTTCTGGGCCACTTGCCACATTTGTGTGCAGCTTTTCAGCTCGACATCAGCATTGGTGTCCGACTCACGGCCCATAGTCGCTTGCCAACACGAAGCACTCAGATCCTGGCCCATGACTTTGAGCCCCGCCGCATCGGCCTTGGCCTTGGCATCGGTGCCCGTGTAATTCGCCGGGTCCGCGGCGTACCAAATGTAGCTCGGGTGATTAGCGCCTAGAACGGGGACTTTCACTCCATCGTTCGGGCTGATGTAGACCAGGCTCAACACATTCACCGTCGGACCGTATTGCTCCTTGACCCAGTTTCGCACCGGTATGCCGAAGGCGACCATTGGCAGGGGCTCGCCGCTGGCGTTCAGGCTGATCTGTTTGACCATCGTGGCCTGGTAATCCTTGAAGTAGCCATAGACCCCCTCAAGGTCCTTGCCGGCGTTGGACGGTGCGGCAATCGGGGCGATATCGATGATTGTCTGGTAACCCGGCGTTTGTTCGGCAGGAACGCCGTTGACTGTCAGCAGCGTCGCCCAGCGATCAGTGGTGGCAGACCGCAGGTAATCCTGAGCCTGGGTCAGCGAATAGTCCGGCGGAAAGTGCAGCAGCTCGACGCTTCTGCGGTTTTCCAGCGCCATGCCCAGCGGCAGGAACAGATACCAGTTATACGCCCACTTGCCGTCGGCATTCAGTTTGCTGGCGCCGTTGTAGGCCAGGTCACCCGCGTCAAGCAGCGCGGCCAGGGGCTTTTCATAACGTTTGGGTACGCCAGTGATTTCGGCGTAAAGCTGAGCGTTGTCTGTTTTGACCAACACCTTCGCATCGCTGTAGCCATCGCGTTGTACGCTTTGAGTCAGATAGTGCTCGACGGTTTGCTCAAGCGTCCAGTTGCGAAAGCAGATCACGTTGCAGTTGTTGGGGTAGGCGAATAGGCGGGTAACGCGTTCGGTACTGCCCAGCTTCAGGTTGATATCGGCATGGGCTGTGGCACTCAAGGTGAGGGCTGCAAGAGTGAGGCTTGCGAGTTTCATCATGCTCAGATCCTTTTCAGCGTGGTCCCGTTACGGATACACGCATACTGGAGCAACGCAATGCCTCAGAAAAGTAGGCCTCGAGCATTTTTTCGAAGAAATACAGTTCAGCCCGCAACTTGTATTTGCGGGCTGGTTCCGGATCAGCCAATCACAGAAGGCGCAGCGCCAATTGGCTGCCGGCACGCAGGTATTCGACTTGTGCGACGACCGCGTCCTTGACGATCGCCTCTCCGGTGTCGGTCAGTGCGGCTTTTTTTGCATCGATAACGGCGGTTTGCAATAGCTGCATGGCGACATCCATTGCTTTCTGAAAGGCCGTCACATTGTTGTGCTGGCCAAACTCGCGAATGACCGCGTCCATACGGCGATCTGCATCGTCTCGCAGTGTCCTGTACTCAACTACCGAGACGTTGCCATCCTGGTAGATTTCATTGATCAACGCTTCCAGTGTTTTGGATATTGGTGTCATCGCTTCTTCCTTGAGTTTTGGGGTTTGATTCTCCGAGACAGGTTAATTCAACACTGCTGGCAGCAAGAGTCAGGACTTGCGCCTGTAATGAGTGTGATATCGCCACAGCTTTTGTAGGAAGGCGGCTTTCAGTCTGTCGGGTTCGTTCGATTCACTAATCGACAGGCTTTCTGCCTGATCCCCGCGTGCTCATGCGGGACCAGGCAGAAAAAAGCTTTTTACGGCATTACCGGCGGCGTATACGCCAGTGTCGTGCCCAGCGCCCAGAGCAGTAACAGAACGAGTGGTGTGTGCACCAGCAATTGCACGAAGGAGAAACCGATCAGATCCCGCGCCTTCAACCCGAGTACACCCAGCAACGGCAGCATGTAGAACGGGTTGATCAGGTTCGGCAGGGCTTCGGCGGCGTTGTAGATCTGCACCGCCCAGCCCAGGTGGTAGTTGAGGTCGTTGGCCACTTGCATCACGTACGGCGCTTCAATGATCCACTTGCCGCCGCCGGATGGAATGAAGAAGCCGAGAATCGCCGAATACACACCCATCAGCAGTGCATAAGTGTCATGGGACGCGATGCTGACGAAGAAGGTCGAGATGTGATGGGCCAGTGTCTGCGCATCGGCACCCTTGACCGTGGTCATCAGCGCGGCAATCGAACCGTACAGCGGGAACTGGATCAGCACGCCAGTGGTGGTCGGAACCGCACGGGACACGGCGTCGAGGAAGCTGCGCGGGCGCCAGTGCAGCAATGCACCGAGCATGATGAACAGGAAATTGTAGGTATTCAGCCCGGAAATCGCACTGATCGCCGGTTTGGTCGAGAACTCATGGAACAGCCATCCAGCGGCCAGGAGCACCAGCAAAATGGTCAGCAATGGGCTGTGCTCCAGCCATTCGCCAGGACGCGTGCGTGGTTGCAGCGGTGGCAAATTGAAACTCGGGTCGACGCCGCAGGCCTCGGCGTCGCGAGCGGTGTTCGGACCCGGCGCGGTGGCGTAGGCAATGATCAGCGAAATAACGATCAGCGCCAGCAGCATCACGCCTGACTGCCACAGGAAGATGGTCTGGGTGAACGGAATCACTCCGGTGATCGACAGAATCGACGGTGGCAGGCTCGCCGGGTTGGCCTGCAATTGTGCTGCGGACGACGACAGGCCCAAGGCCCACACCGCGCCAAGCCCCAGATACGCGGCGGCACCTGCAGCGCGATAGTCCATTTTCAGATCGGTGCGACGGGCGAGGGCGCGTACCAGCAAACCGCCAAAAACCAGCGACAACCCCCAGTTCAACAGCGACGCGACCATAGAGATCAGCGCCACCCATGCCACCGCGGAGCGGCCGTTTTTCGGCAACTTCGCCAGGCGGTCGATCAACTTCACGGCCGGTGGCGAGCTGGCGACCACATAACCGCCGATCACCACGAAAGCCATCTGCATGGTGAACGGGATCAGACTCCAGAAACCGTCACCGAAGGCCATGGCGGCGTCCGTAGGTTTGGCACCCATGGCCATGGTGGCCACCGCCACGATAATCACCGCCAGGGCGGCAAACACCCAGGAGTCGGGGAACCAGCGTTCGGCAAAACTTGAACAGCGCAGGGCGAAGCGGGCGGAGCGGGTATCTTCGATATCAGCGGCCACGGGAATACCTCGAATTTTTATGTTTGTAGTGGTCTTCAGGGCGTCAGACGCCCGTCTGGACAGACCTCAACATTAATTCAACCACTGTTTTTTTGCGGCGCTGTTTTGTGGCTATGGGACTTTGGTCTAACGGGTTGTCCGCTGGCGCGTTTGCGTAGACCATGGGCGCCTTGATTTATGCCTGTGCCAGAGTTCTTTTCATGACTGCCAACACTGATTCACGTCCGGCGCCGTTCAGCCGCTCGGACTACAAGACCCTGGGGCTTGCAGCGCTCGGCGGGGCGCTGGAAATCTACGACTTCATCATTTTCGTATTTTTCGCGCTGACGTTGAGTCAGCTGTTCTTTCCACCGGAAATGCCTGAGTGGCTGCGCCTGCTGCAAAGTTTCGGCATCTTTGTCACCGGTTATCTGGCGCGGCCGCTGGGTGGCATCCTGATGGCGCATTTTGCCGACCGGTTGGGACGCAAGAAGGTCTTCAGCCTGAGCATCCTGATGATGGCGCTGCCGTGCCTGCTGATCGGGATCATGCCGACCTATGCGCAAATCGGTTACTTCGCACCACTGCTGCTGTTGGCCCTGCGGGTTCTCCAGGGCGCGGCGGTGGGCGGTGAGGTGCCGAGCGCGTGGGTGTTTGTCGCCGAGCACGCGCCGGTCGGCCATCGCGGCTATGCCTTGGGTTTTTTGCAGGCGGGGCTGACCTTTGGCTATCTGCTTGGCGCTTTGACGGCGACGTTCCTCGCGCAGGCATTTACGCCGGCAGAGATCCTCGACTTCGCCTGGCGTTACCCATTCCTGCTGGGTGGCGTATTCGGCGTGATCGGTGTCTGGTTACGTCGCTGGCTCAGCGAAACCCCGGTGTTCATGGCTATGCAGACTCGGCGCGAAGAGACTGTCGAGCTGCCGTTGCGGGCGGTCCTGCGTGAACATCGGCTGGCCATGCTGCCGGCGATGATCCTCACCTGCGTGCTGACTTCGGCAGTGGTGGTGTTCGTGGTCATCACCCCGACCATGATGCAGAAAACCTTCGGCATGACCGCCAGTCATACGTTCGCCTTGAGCGCATTGGGCATCGTCTTTCTGAACATCGGATGCGTGCTTGCCGGTTGGCTGGTCGACCGCATTGGCGCCTGGCGTACGGTGATGTTGTACAGCCTGCTGCTGCCGCTGGGCATCGGCGTGCTCTATGGCTGCCTGATCAGCGGTGGTGATTGGATCGGTCTGGCCTACGCCGTGGCGGGGCTCGGGTGCGGGGTGGTCGGCGCGGTGCCCTCGGTCATGGTCAGCCTGTTTCCAGCGCGGGTTCGTGTCTCGGGCATTTCCTTTACCTACAACATTGCCTACGCCGCCTGGGCAAGTATTACCCCATTGTTGTTGATCGGTCTGATGCAGTGGAGCCCATGGATCTGCGTGATTTTCTGTGCAGTGATGGGCGCGGTGGGGGTGGGCAGCGCAGCGTACTTCGGTGCGCGTATGCCCAGCGTTGGACATTGTCCGGCGCCCGGCACTGCCTGACTGACAAGCTTGCCCACGTGTGGCAACTATTTTTGTAGGACAAAACTCAAACGCTCTTCAGAAAAGACCTGCAAGGCCGATGGCTAGGCTGCATATCGCTTTCTATCCAGTCCATCGGTGCATCCCCATGTTCAATAAACGCTTGAAGCAGGAGCTGTCGGCTCTTCGTGAAGAACTCTCCAGCCTTCAGCAAGTGAAGGAAAGTCTGGAAAGCGAGATGCTGGTGCTGACCCTTGATACGGATGGCCGGGTGCAGTCGGTCAATCAGAATTTCCTGAGCGAGATGCACTACAAAAGCAACGAGCTGATCGGCCGGCACATCGACGACATCGCCCCGGAGCATGTGAAGAACGACGAATTCCAACGGCGTTTCAATAACGCCCTGACCCGCGGCGAACACTTCGCCGGCACCGTGCGTTTGTTGCGTGGAAACGGGCAGGAAGCGTGGCTGCGTTCGATCTTTCAGCCGGTTCGCTCGGCTGACGGTCGGATCAGGCACTTTTCGATTTTCTCCAGCGACCTGACCCGCACCATCGAGGCCTCCCGCGAACATGAAAACCTGATCGGCGCGCTGGTGCGCTCGACGGCGGTGATCGAGTTCGACCTCAATGGCAACGTATTGACCGCCAATGACCGGTTTCTCTCGGGCATGGGTTACAGCCTGGCGCAGATCAAAGGTAAACATCACCGTACTTTTTGCCTGCCGGACGAGTACAACAGCGCCGAATACCAGAACTTCTGGCGCCGCTTGAATGCAGGTGAGTACGTCACAGGTCGATTCAAGCGTATCGACAGCCATGGTCGTACAGTCTGGCTGGAAGCGTCCTACAACCCGGTGATCGATGCCAACAACAAGCTCTACAAAGTGGTGAAGTTCGCCACGGTCATTACCGATCAGGTCAATCAGGAGCAAGCGGTCGCCGAAGCGGCGAACATCGCTTACAGCACGTCGCAGCAAACCGACCAGAGTGCACAACGCGGCACGGCCGTGGTGACGCAAGCGGTGGATGTGATGCGCGACCTCGCCAAACACATGCAAACCGCCGGCGATGGCATCGAAGCCCTGAACGAGCAGTCGCTGGTGATAGGCACAATCGTCAAAACCATCAGCGGTATTGCCGAACAGACCAACTTGCTGGCGCTCAACGCCGCTATCGAAGCCGCCCGGGCCGGTGAGCAGGGACGAGGGTTTGCCGTGGTGGCGGACGAAGTCCGGCAATTGGCTTCGCGCACCAGCCAGGCCACCGATGAAATCGTGTTGGTGGTGCGTCAAAACCAGGACATGGCGCGCAACGCTGTGGCGCTGATGACCGACAGCAAACTGCAGGCCGAACAGGGGCTGGCGCTGGCGGCGGAAGCGGGGACGGTGATTGTCGAGATCCAGGACGGCGCGCAGAAGGTGGTCAATGCAGTGGGGCAGTTTGCCAATCAGCTGTCGTCATAAGATCTGCGCGATGTGACGTACGTGAAAAGATCGCTTCGGCGATCTTTTCATTTCCGGGATTTTACCTCGCTACAATCGGCTCTTTCCCCAGGAGCAGACATCCATGAACGCTTCCCACCGCTGTCCGGCCCCTTTGGGCTGAAGTGATTGCCGCCCAGGCAGACGAGCGTGTGTTCAGTGACGGCCGTTGGCACTTTGAAGGCCACGATGCGTTGCGCACCTTGCGCCATGTCGCCGGTGGGCACTTTTTGACGATTGGCGAGCCAGTGGACGGCAAGCTTTTGCAGTCGTAAGGTGCGGCAACGCGAGTCGTAAGCACATTCACTTCGAGACCAGGCAATGAGCAAACTGCGTGTAGGGATTATTTTTGGTGGTCGTTCGGCCGAGCATGAAGTGTCGCTGCAATCGGCGAAGAATATCGTCGATGCCTTGGACCGTTCGCGCTTCGAACCGGTGCTCATCGGCATCGACAAACAAGGGCATTGGCATCTCAACGACCCTTCGAATTTTCTGCTGAACCAGGAAAATCCGGCGCTGATTGCCCTCAATCAGTCCAACCGGGAGCTGGCGGTGGTGCCCGGCAAAGCCAGCCAGCAGTTGGTGGAAACCTCCAATCAGGAACTACTGGGGCATGTCGACGTGATCTTTCCGATCGTCCACGGCACGCTCGGTGAAGACGGTTGCCTGCAAGGCCTGCTGCGCATGGCTGATTTGCCGTTTGTGGGTTCCGATGTACTCGGTTCGGCGGTGTGCATGGACAAGGACATCAGCAAGCGCCTGCTGCGTGATGCGGGCCTGGCGGTCACACCGTTCGTGACCCTGACCCGCACGACTGCCGCCCGCAGCGGTTTCGCGCAAGTATCGACAAAGCTGGGTCTGCCGCTGTTCGTCAAACCGGCGAACCAGGGGTCTTCCGTAGGCGTGAGCAAAGTGACCAGCGAAGCCGAGTATGTGGCGGCAGTCGAGCTGGCGCTGGGCTTCGACGACAAGGTGCTGGTCGAGTCGGCTGTCAGCGGTCGCGAAATCGAATGCGCGGTGCTTGGCAACGAACAGGCAATCGCCAGCGGTTGTGGCGAGATCGTGGTGCGCGACGGGTTTTATTCCTACGACAGCAAATACATCGACGACACGGCCGCGCAAGTGGTGGTCCCGGCCGATATCAGCGTCGAGGCCAGCGAGCGCATTCGGGCCATGGCGGTCGAGGCTTTTCATGTGCTCGGATGTTCCGGGCTGGCGCGGGTCGATGTATTCCTGACCGACAGCGGCGAAGTGCTGATCAACGAAATCAACTCGCTGCCCGGTTTCACCCGTATCAGCATGTACCCGAAACTCTGGCAAGCCGCGGGCATGACCTACAAAGAACTGGTTACGCGGCTGATTGAACTGGCGATGGAAAAGCATCAGGCGCGACGGGCGTTGAAAATCAGTCGTTGAAACGATGTTCACGAGGCCCTGGGTACCCTGATGCCTTTGCGCTCCAGTTATCACGCGCCCGGAGCCGGATGTCGCTGGAATGAGTCGTCATTGGCTGCTTCTGATCAAGCCTGCTTTACAGGCTTGATCAGACTCTGTGCCGGTATTCCGAATAGATTGTGAAGCTTCCAGATCATGGGAAGTGTTAATGCGCGCTTGCCATTGAGCACTTCATATACGCGGTTTGTCCGACCAATTGCTGGCGCAAGGTCAGCGGCGGACAACCCAGACTGTTCCATTCGAAATTTGATTGCGTCGATGGGGTTGGGAAGGTCTACCGGAAACTGCTTCGCTTCATAGGCTTCAATAAGCGTGATCATGATTTCGAAGTAATCAGCTTCAGGTGTGCCAGGTTCTGGTTCGTTGTCGAACAGTGCAGACACCTTCTTGAGCGCTTCGCGGTAATCCCCGTCGGAGTGAATCGGGTGAATGTTCATAGTTACTCCATCTCGACTGTATCAGCGTCGATCGCGTCGTACTGCTTGTGAGAACCGACAAATTTTATGTATACGGCCCCGAAACGATAGGCCACAGCCACTACCAACCTAAACTCGTTGCCCTTGATGTTGAACACGACTCTCCGGCTCTTGAGAATACTGGCGGTAGCGAAATGCAACTTGATGTCCGCAGGTGTTCTCCAGGCCGCATTTCTTGTTTCATCAATCCAGGCCAACAAGGGTTGTTCAGCGTTCGGGTGCTTTTCCCAAAAGTTTTTTAGCTGGTTGATGGCGATGATTCTCATGGCACGATCCTAGTCCCGTAGCGGGACTGATGCAAGGTCTGTGAAGTCGCAGTGACTTTAATCAATACCGTGTTTTTTGCGGGTAGGAAAAGGCAACGCTGGATCGTCGTCGTGGCTTAATTTCCCAAGAAAAAGGCCTACCACCCGGTAAGCCCTTTTCCATTTTCTCACCGTCGCATTTAATCCCCCAACGCTTCACCCTCGCGTCGAGGGTCTGCGCCGCCGGCCAATGATGCTTTGCCTTGCGCATCCTTGACCCGAACCACGGCCTGAGTGCCGCTGGTCATGTCTATCTCGTTCACGTTGTGGCCTTTGTCCTTCAGCGTCTGGATCAGCATGGGGCTGAATTGTCCGCGTTCCAGTTCGGTCGGGCCGTTGCGGCTGCCGAAGTTGGGCAGGTTGATGGCTGTTTGCGGGTCGAGGTTCCAATCGAGCAGGCCGATAGTGGATTTGGCGACATATTCGATGATCTGCGAGCCACCGGGGGAGCCGATGCTGGCGAGGAATTCGCCGTTCTGACGATCGAAGATCAACGTCGGGGCCATGGAGGAGCGGGGGCGTTTGCCCGGTTCGACGCGGTTGGCGACCTTCTGCCCATTTTCCTCGGGGATGAATGAGAAGTCGGTCATTTCGTTATTGAGCAGAAAGCCCTGAACCATCACATGCGAGCCGAATGCCGATTCGATGGTGGTGGTCATCGAGACCGCGCCGCCCTGATCATCGACGGCGACGATTTGCGAGGTGGAAATGCGCAAAGGCGAACGGTCCGGCGCATAGGCGACCTGAATGCCCGGCGGTGTGCCCGGTTTGGCGGTGCCCATGCTGCGATCGCCGATCATGGCGGCGCGGCTGGCCAGGTAAGCCGGGTCAATCAGGCCTTTGACGGGCACCGGCACGAAGTCCGTATCGGCCACGTATTGCGCGCGGTCGGCATAGGCCAGGCGCTCGGCTTCCGAGATCAGGTGCACGGCTTCAGGGGACGGTTCGATGCCGGCAGGGGCGCTGGTTTTCAACGGTTTCATCGCAGCGAGTGCGAAGCGCTGATCGCGAGCCTCCAGGGCTTGCAACGTGCCGAGGATCTGCGCCACGGCAATTCCGCCCGATGACGGCGGCGGCATGCCGCACACCTGCCAGCGTTTGTAATCGCTACACAGGGGCGCGCGCTCCTTGGCGTTGTAGTTGGCCAGATCGACCAGTGACAGGCTGCCGGGATTGGCATGACCTTGGACCTTGGCCACGATTTCCTGCGCGACAGCGCCTTTGTACAACGCGTCCGGTCCTTCCTTGGCGATACGTTGGAACAACGCTGCCAACGGCGGATTTTTAAGCAGAGTGCCACTGGCTTTCGGGCTGCCGTCGGCATTGCGAAAGTAAGCCATCATCTCGGGGGAGCGAGCCATGGACGAGTCCGAGGCGATCAGCCCGTGCAGCCGTGGCGAGATGGCAAAACCTTGCTCGGCCAATTCGATCGCCGGTTCGAACAGTTGCGCCCATGGCAGGCGACCGTGTTTGCGATGGGCCAGTTCAAGCGCACGCAACACGCCCGGCGTGCCAACCGAGCGGCCGCCAATCTGTGCCTGGGTGAAGGGCATGGGTTGGCCGTCGGCCTGCAGGAAAAGCTTCTCGGTGGCGCCAGCCGGTGCGGTTTCGCGGCCGTCGTAGGTGCGCACGGTTTTACCATCCCACAACACAATCAAGGCGCCACCGCCGATGCCTGACGATTGCGGTTCGACCAGCGTCAATACCGCTTGCATCGCAATCGCGGCATCGATGGCCGAACCACCGCGACGCAGCATCTCGCGCCCGGCTTCGGCGGCCAGCGGATTGGCGGCGGCTGCCATGTGTTTCGAGGCGTGGCGGGTCTGTAGATCGGTGCGATAACCGGAAGCGCTTTCCGGGGCGAGCGGCAGTGTCGGTACCGATGCGTTGTTGCAGGCGCCGAGGGTTATCGCGGCGGCGATCAGCGCAATGGCTGACACTCGATGGCGGTTCAAGCGCAAAACTGAGAACACGTGGGGCACTCCATCCGTGAGATAAACGTTCCGGCGACTTTATCTACCGTCTTGCGGTGACGCAAACCGGCTCTCGCTGCAAAGATTGCATTGTGCTTCATCATCGGGCGGATTTTCTGTAGGGTCATTGCCAACAGGCAGGTCAGAAAACCAACTAGAGGCAGACATGCAGACCGAGTTTCCAACGCAGCCAAGTTACCGAGCTCAGCGCGAACAGTTTCTGGCAGCGGCCAGCGCGGCGGGTGCGACGCTGAGCGAGTACGCTCATCCGCTCAGAGGGCCGTTCGGTGAACCGCTGGCGACTGACGTGGCGGTGCTGGGGGATCCAGGTGCCAAGCGATTGTTGATCGCGTTGAGCGGCACCCATGGCGTGGAAGGCTTTTACGGTTCGAGTTGCCAGATCAAGTGGCTGCAGGAACTTGGCAAGCGCTCATTGCCGGCGGATGTGGCTGTGGTGATGATCCATGTAATCAACCCTTGGGGCATGGCGTGGCTGCGGCGGGTCAACGAAGACAATATCGACCTGAACCGCAATCACCTGAACTTCCAGCGCCCACTGCCGGACAACCAGGCTTACAACGCGCTGCATGACATCTATGCCTGCACGCAGTTGCGAGGCCCCGAGCGGGAGCGGGCCGATGCGTTGCTCGATGAACAGGTTGAGCGACACGGCTGGCCAGCGGTGATGTCGATCGTCGAAGGTGGACAGCATGCTCACCCCGATGGCCTGTTTTATGGCGGGCTGGTGCCGAGCTGGTCGAATCGCACGTTGCACCGGATCATGCAAAAGCACATGAGCCATGCCGAGGTTGCCATGTGTTTCGATCTGCACACCGGCGCCGGTGAGTACGGGCATCCGATGTTATTGACCATAACCGAGTCTGCCTATCCGGCGCTGGCGGATGCGCAGGCGATCTATGGGCCGTGGCTCTACAGTTTGCAAACCGGCGCCGACACCTTGAGCGAAACCGGTGTGGCCGCGACGGCCACCGGCTATACCTCGCAGGCATTGCTCGATGCGCTGCCACAGGTGCGGTTGATGCCGTTTGTCATTGAGTGCGGGACGTATCCGGGCCCGGACGTGCATCGCCATCTGCGTGATGATCATTGGCTGCATCTGCATGGCAATCCAGGTGATGCGACAGGGCGCGAGATCAAGCTGAATCTGCTGGAGCAGTTTTATCCTGCCGACAACGATTGGCAGGCGATAGTCTGGTTACGGACCTGGCAGATCTGGGAGCGAGCGCTGTCTGCATTGCCGACGGTTCGAACCTGATCGACGAGCGCAGCGGTTGAGGATCTCCTGTCACCGCGGCGCAGTTTTCTCGAGGCATAAAAAAACGGCCTACCTTGCGGTAAGCCGTTTTTAGTACTTGGTGGCTACACAGGGACTTGAACCCCGGACCCCAGCATTATGAATGCTATGCTCTAACCAACTGAGCTATGTAGCCAAGTGGCGCGCATTATTCACCGGTAACGGGGATGCGTCAAGCACAAATCTAAAATATTTCTCTACGCTTTCAACCGCTTATCCTCCTGAGCCGAAAAAAACACTCGGGGGAGGGCATCAATTGAGCTGAAACCTGCCGGTATTGGCACTCAATGCCTTGCTGCCATGGCTCAATGTGTCGGCTGCGTGGTTTACCGCACGGGCACCTTCGAGTAAACGCACCGCGGCCTGATCGACCTGTTGGATGTTGCCGCTGACCTCGTCGGCGGTGCTGGCCTGTTCCTCTACGGCTGTCGCAATCTGCGCCAGGGTGTCGGTGACGCCCTGTACTGCACTGGCAATTTCCCCCAGGCGCTCGCCCAGGCCCGTGACGGCCAGGGCATCGGATTGCGCCTGGCCACACGCCGCTTCCATCAGGCTGACGGCTTCGTTCACCGTGCTGCGCAAACTGTCGACCGTACCGGCGATCTGCGCGGTCGAGGTCTGCGTGCGTTGTGACAGGCTGCGCACTTCGTCGGCCACCACTGCAAAACCACGGCCCTGCTCGCCGGCACGGGCGGCCTCGATGGCGGCGTTGAGCGCCAACAGGTTGGTCTGCTCGGCGACGCCGCGAATGGTGTCGACCACCAACTGGATCTGCTGCCCTTGTTCACTGACCCGACCCAGCGCGGCAGCGGTGTCGTTCAGACGCTGATTGAGCGCCTGAATACTTGCCGTCGTACGCAGGCTGTCCCGACTGCTGTCGGCAGCAATGCGTTGAGTCTGCTGAGCGCTGCCAGAAGCCTGCTCGCAACTGTGGGCCACCCCTTGAGAGGTCGCGGCCAATTGCGTGGCCGCAGCGGCTATCTGACTGATCTGCAACTGTTGGGCTTCGACCTCGCCCAGCGCATCGCTGGAATGGTGGTTGAGGGTTTGCACGGCGTTGCTCAATTGCAGGGTTTCGTGATCCACACCGAGCAAACTGGTACGCAACTGCACCACGGCAACATTCAGCGCGGTGCTGATGGCCGCCAATTCGTCCCGACCTTGAACCGGCGCTTGCAGGCTCAGGTTGCCGTCGCGCAGGGCTTCGGCGAGCAGGGTGATACCGCTGGCGCTACGGCGGATCGACGCCTGCAAACAAATGAACAGGTACAAGGCCGCCAGCAGCAGGCAGCCAAACACGCTCGCCACCACGATGAACTGACGGATCGCCGAGTCGTGGTAGTAATCAAGACGCTGGTCCAGCGATTCCAGCGATTGCTGGCGCAACGCCGCGAGGTTGGCGAGCAGGGCGTCCAGGCTGCGCTCAAAGTCTTCGGGCTTGAGGTTGATGCTGCCGCCGAACACGCCGTCATCGAGGACTTTCAACCCTGAATCGAGGTGCTTGAGGCTGTCATGGTACTGATCGGCCCAGGTTTGCAGGGCGCTGGGCAAGCGGGCCTCGAGCAGTCCCGCCGTTTTTGCCAATTGCTCCCTGGCATCTCCAATGCGGCTGCGCAGATCACGTAATTGCAGGCGACTTTGCAAGGTGAACTGCCCGGACACCACGGATGCCTGGCCCACGGCGGCCAGGCGACCGACGCGTTCGATCAGGTCCGGTGCGTGCTGGGTGGAAATCTGTGTCAGCAGGTACGTTTCCAGCCAGGGTGCGAGTGTCAGGCGATTGTCCATGGCGATTTGCTCGCGCAACGCTTGCAGCGCACTCAAGGCGTTGGTGAAGCGATCGTAACCGTCCGGCCACCAACCGACGCTGCTGAGGCTTTTCGAGTCGAGGCCGTTGAGAGCCGACTGCAGGGTTTGAAAACGCGTCAAGGTTTCATCCTTGGCCTGGTCTTTTTGCAGCGTTGCACCAAGGTCAGAAGCGGCCTGAGTGACGGCGGGCTGGACCGCGTCGAAGGCTGCCATGGCGGCCAGCGTTGCAGGCGTCGGTTGGCGATTGGTTTCCGTTGCGCGCCATCGGGCTGCACGATCACGTTGGGCGGAAAGCAGGTTGTCCAGCGCATCAAGGGCGAGAAGTTGACGAACCCCGGCACGTTCTCCTGAGATCAAATTCAGTTTGTCGCGATAATCCTGGCCGATCATCCACAGGCTGCCGGCCAATGGCAGGATGAACAGCAGAAACAACAGCTGGAACTTGCGCGCAAACCCGAAACGCCCCAGCAGCCCGATCCCCGGTGATAAAAAAGCCTGCATGCCCCGTGACTCCTTTGAACACCGCGCACCATTGGCGTGCGTCGTGACTCGTAAGACCACGACCGGTGCCCCTTAAAAGGCCTCGAAAGTTCACCATTGCCAGCTCTGTAGGCCGACTCTGTGGCGAAACTTCCCATTCTCGGCCCTCTTTGTAAGAGGGCCGCGTTGAAGCGGAACAGGAAGGCAAGATTCAGACCATGGCACAGCGCTATCACCTCTTTAGCGATGAAAAATTGAAGTAGTTAGCAGGCTAAGGGGATGGCGCTCCTGCACCGAAAAATGGCACATTGACGCAACTGTTCGTGTGCACCCTTCGTTGTCTGGAAACCCCCATGGCTATCAGCAATGCCCAGACCGGTTCCGTGCCGGCCTCCGCTCCTTCGCAAAGCAGTCCTCTGGTCATGCGCATCATCGGCGCAGTGGCGCTGGCGCACTTGATCAATGACCTGATTCAGTCGGTACTGCCGTCGATTTACCCGATGCTCAAGGCTAACTATGGCCTGACATTTACCCAGGTCGGGTTGATCACCCTGACGTTCCAACTGACGGCTTCGCTGTTGCAGCCGTGGGTCGGGTATCACACCGACCGCCATCCCAAGCCGTGGCTGTTGCCAGCGGGCACCGTGTGCACGTTGGTGGGGATTGTGATGATGTCGGTGGTCGGCAGCTTCCCGATGATCCTGCTGGCGGCGGCGCTGATCGGCATTGGCTCCTCGACCTTCCACCCGGAAGCTTCTCGTGTGGCACGACTGGCCTCGGGCGGACGCTTCGGGCTGGCGCAGTCGACTTTTCAAGTGGGCGGCAATGCGGGTTCGGCGTTCGGTCCGTTGCTGGCGGCGGCGATCATCATTCCCTACGGTCAGGGCAACGTGGCCTGGTTCGGGTTGTTCGCGGTATTTGCGTTGTTCGTGCTGTACCGGATCAGCCGCTGGTACGCCAATCACCTGAACCTGTTCAAGCTCAAGCAAGGCCAGGCTGCAACCCACGGGCTGTCCAAGGGAAGGGTGATCAGTGCGCTGGTGGTTCTCGGTTTGCTGGTGTTCTCCAAGTACTTTTATATGTCCAGCCTCACCAGTTATTTCACCTTCTACCTGATCGAAAAATTCGACCTTTCAGTGGCCAGCTCGCAGTTGCATCTGTTCCTGTTTCTCGGCGCGGTTGCAGCGGGGACGTTTTTCGGTGGGCCGATCGGTGACAAGATCGGGCGTAAGGCCGTGATCTGGTTCTCGATCCTTGGCGTGGCGCCGTTCACGTTGTTGCTGCCGCATGTCGACCTGTTCTGGACCAGTGTGCTCAGCGTGGTCATCGGCTTCATCCTGGCTTCGGCGTTCTCGGCCATCGTGGTGTATGCCCAGGAACTGGTGCCGGGCAATGTCGGAATGATTGCCGGGGTGTTCTTCGGTCTGATGTTCGGTTTCGGCGGGATCGGCGCGGCGTTGCTGGGGCATTTGGCAGATATTCACGGCATCGAGTACGTGTACTTCCTGTGTTCGTTCCTGCCGTTGCTGGGTGTGTTGGCGATTTTCTTGCCTCGCACCAAAAAGGCCTGATCCCAAGCCTCGCTCCTACGGGGTATGGGGTGTTGCCCGAATTTCAGGCACAAAAAAGCCGCGTTTCAAACGCGGCTTTTTCTTGGGTCGAGGTTTTACACGTTGAAGCGGAAGTGCATCACGTCGCCGTCTTTGACGATGTAGTCCTTGCCTTCCAGGCGCCATTTACCGGCTTCCTTGGTACCGGCTTCGCCTTTGTACTGGATGAAGTCGTTGTAGGCGATCACTTCGGCGCGGATGAAGCCTTTTTCGAAGTCGGTGTGGATCACGCCAGCGGCTTGCGGTGCGGTGGCACCGACGCGCACGGTCCAGGCGCGGACTTCTTCGACACCGGCGGTGAAGTAGGTCTGCAGGTGCAGCATTTCGTAGCCGGCGCGGATCACGCGGTTCAGGCCAGGCTCTTCGAGGCCCAGGGCTTCGAGGAACATGTCTTTCTCTTCGCCGTCGTCGAGTTCGGCGATTTCCGCTTCGATCTTGTTGCAGACCGGAACGACCATGGCGCCTTCTTCTTCGGCGATGGCCTTGACCACGTCCAGGTGCGGGTTGTTCTCGAAACCGTCTTCAGCGACGTTGGCGATATACATGACCGGCTTGGTGGTCAGCAGGTGGAAGCCCTTGATCACCGCTTTTTCATCGGTGCTCATGGTCTTCATCAGGCTGCGCGCCGGCTTGCCGAGGGTGAAGTGAGCGATCAATTGCTCCAGCAGGCCCTTCTGAACCACGGCATCCTTGTCGCCGCCCTTGGCGTTACGCGCGACTTTCTGCAGTTGCTTCTCGCAGCTGTCGAGGTCGGCGAAGATCAGTTCCAGGTCGATGATTTCGATGTCGCGTTTCGGGTCGACGCTGTTGGAGACGTGAATCACGTTCTCGTCTTCGAAGCAGCGGACCACGTGAGCGATGGCATCGGTTTCACGGATGTTGGCCAGGAACTTGTTGCCCAGGCCTTCGCCCTTCGACGCGCCGGCAACCAGGCCCGCGATGTCGACGAATTCCATGGTGGTCGGCAGGATGCGCTTTGGGTTGACGATGGCCGCCAATGCTTCCAGGCGCGGGTCCGGCATCGGCACGATACCGCTGTTGGGTTCGATGGTGCAGAAGGGGAAGTTCTCGGCCGCAATACCGGATTTGGTCAGGGCGTTGAACAGGGTGGACTTGCCGACGTTAGGCAGGCCGACGATGCCGCAATTGAATCCCATGGTGTTTCCCCTCGGGTAAAAAGTCAGGCCTTCTGGCTGTGCAGGTTTTTCATCGCGCGGTTCCATTCACCGGCGAGGATATCCGGCAGCACGCCGAGGGCAAAGTCGATGCTGGCATCGAGTTTTTCCTGTTCGGCGCGTGGCGCACGACCCAGGACGAAATTTGAAACCATACTGGCAACGCCCGGGTGGCCGATGCCGAGCCGCAGGCGGTGAAAGGTATTCTGATTACCCAGTTGCGCGATGATGTCGCGCAACCCGTTGTGACCGCCATGGCCGCCGCCCTGTTTGAGCTTGGCGACGCCCGGAGGCAGGTCGAGTTCGTCATGCGCCACGAGGATTTCTTCAGGCTTGATGCGGAAGAAACCGGCAAGGGCCGCGACGGCCTGGCCGCTGCGGTTCATGTACGTGGTGGGAATCAGCAGACGAACATCCTGACCCTGATGCGAAAAGCGACCGGTCAGGCCGAAATATTTGCGGTCCGCCACAAGGTTTACGCCTTGTGCGTTCGCGATGCGCTCAACAAAAAGGGCCCCTGCGTTATGCCGGGTCTGTTCGTATTCAGCGCCTGGATTTCCCAGGCCAACGATCAGTTTGATGGCAGTCACGATAGGGGCCCTTCCTAGGAGTGGTGGATAACATCGCCGCAATCAGGGAGAGCGGCGAAAGTGGACGAAAATTGCTCATTTACCATGATGTAAACTCCGCGTTCTCGCCCGCTTTCTCGCTATGCTCTAGTCCGCGATGTTTCCGGTCACTCCGGCGAACAGAGTGAAATTACTCTGCTGCGCCTTCTTCGGTAGCTTCTGGAGCAACACGTGGAGCGTGGACGTTGGCAACAGCCTTGTCATCGCCGTGTGCCAGAGCCACGAACTCAACGCCTTTAGGGGCTTTGAGGTCCGACAGGTGAATGATCGAACCGATTTCGGCGTTAGCCAGATCGACTTCGATGAATTCAGGCAGGTCTTTCGGCAGGCAGGAAACTTCGATTTCCGAAGTAACGTGCGAGATTTCGCCGCCTTTCTTGGTCGGTGCTTCTTCGTTGATGAAGTGCACTGGAACGATAGCGGTCAGTTTCTGGCCAGCGACTACGCGTACGAAGTCAGCGTGCATCACGTGGCCTTTGGCCGGGTGACGCTGCAGGGCTTTGATCACGACGTTCTGCTTGGTGCCACCAACGTTCAGCTCGATGATGTGGCTGTAAGCCGCTTCGTTTTCGAGCAGTTTGGCAACTTCTTTGGCCAGCATGCTGATGGATTCAGGGGCTTTGTCGCCACCGTAAACTACAGCTGGAACCAGGCTTGCGAGACGACGCAGGCGGCGGCTCGCACCTTTCCCCAGGTCGGAACGCACTTCAGCATTCAGAGTAAAATCGTTCATGTTGTATCTCCAAAATAACCACACTCGCCCCAGCGTTTGCGACCAGCGCTAAAGGCGATATGGGCAAAAAAGCCCCGCCCCGACAGGAATGCCGGGGCGGGGCGCTTTTCGTCAACGAGACATTCGAAAAGGGCAGGGCCCTTAGCGGAACATCGCGCTGATCGATTCTTCATTGCTGATGCGGCGGACCGCCTCGGCAACTACCGGTGCGATATCCAGTTGACGGATACGCGCACAGGCTTGTGCTGCAGCGGACAGCGGGATGGTGTTGGTCACCACCAGCTCGTCCAGCACGGAATTTTCAATGTTTTCGATCGCCCGACCCGACAGCACAGGGTGTGTGCAATAGGCAAAGACCTTGGCTGCGCCATGCTCTTTCAGGGCCTTGGCCGCATGGCACAGGGTGCCGGCGGTATCGACCATGTCATCGACCAGAATACAGGTACGCCCTTCGACATCACCGATGATATGCATCACTTCAGAGTGATTGGCTTTCTCACGGCGTTTGTCGATGATCCCGAGATCCACGCCCAGGGATTTGGCGACGGCACGTGCACGCACGACGCCACCAATGTCCGGGGAGACGATCATCAGGTTTTCGAAGCGCTGATCTTCAATGTCATCCACCAGAACCGGGGAGCCGTAGATGTTATCTACCGGAATATCGAAGAAACCCTGGATTTGGTCAGCATGCAGATCAACCGTGAGAACACGGTCGATGCCGACTACGGTAAGCATGTCAGCCACGACTTTCGCGCTGATAGCCACACGTGCGGAACGCGGACGGCGATCCTGACGGGCATAACCAAAGTAAGGAATAACAGCAGTGATACGAGTAGCCGAGGAGCGGCGGAAGGCGTCAGCCATCACTACCAGTTCCATCAGGTTATCGTTGGTCGGAGCGCAAGTCGGCTGAATAATGAAGACGTCTTTACCGCGAACGTTTTCATTGATCTCGGCTGTGATTTCGCCGTCGGAGAATTTGCCGACAGAGATGTCACCGAGAGGGATATGCAGCTGACGTACGACACGCCGAGCCAGATCGGGGTTAGCATTCCCCGTAAAGACCATCATCTTGGACACGCGCAGTACCTAGAGGCTGAGGGTAACCTGGATGAGTATAGAAAATGGCAGGGGCGGCTGGATTCGAACCAACGCATGGCAGGATCAAAACCTGCTGCCTTACCGCTTGGCGACGCCCCTGTATCTGTTGCTTTCAAGTGCCGGGCACTTGATTCCTTTAGAGCAGACTTTGCAGCTTGCGATGCAACATCGAAACGTTGCTTCCTTTCGCTACAAACCCTGTAAGGGTCTCTGTCAGAAGGGCCGAGACTTTATCAGCTTCAGCTTTGCTTGGGAAGCCCCCAAACACACAACTTCCAGTTCCGGTGAGTTTTGCTTCGGTAAATTTACCTAACAAATTCAAAGCGTTACGTACCTCTGGATAACGCCTTGTTACCACCGGCAAGCAGTCATTACGACTGTTTCCCTTGGGAACGGGGCGCACTTTAATGGGCGGCGTGTTACGTGTCAACAACGGATCGGAAAAAATTTCTGCCGTACTTACAGAGACTTGCGGAACGAGCACCACATACCACGGTTCTTCCGGGTCGACAGGGGTCAGTTTCTCTCCGACACCCTCGGCGAAAGCTGCGTGGCCGCGCACGAAAACCGGGACGTCGGCACCCAGCGTCAGGCCCAGTGCAGCCAATCGATCCTCATCCCAGCCCAGATGCCAGAGATGATTCAGGCCGAGCAGAGTGGTCGCGGCGTTCGAACTGCCGCCGCCGATCCCGCCACCCATGGGCAGGATCTTGTCGATCCAGATATCGATGCCCAGTTTGCTGCCAGATTGCTCTTGCAGTTTTTTGGCGGCCTTGACGATCAGGTTACTGTCGTGGGGCACGCCCTCGAACTCGGTGTGCAGGCAAATGACACCGTCATCGCGAACAGCGAAGGTGATTTCATCGCCGTAGTCGAGAAACTGAAACATTGTCTGCAACTCGTGGTAACCGTCTTCGCGGCGACCCAGGATGTGCAGCATCAAATTGAGTTTGGCTGGCGAGGGCAAGGTCAGGCGATTGGCCGGCATGTCACTGCCCCAGTTTGCGAGGTTGCCAGGCCTTGATCACCAACGTGACATCAAGGTCGGTGCCGTGGAGTTTGATCCGCTCGGGCAACCAGTAGCCGTTTTGCTCGGTATAGGCGGTGTACTCCACCTGCCAGCCATCCTGTTCGAGATTGGCCAGGCGGCTGTCGCCATCCAGCGTCAGGCGGCTTTTACTGTCCGGAGCCGGAAGCCCGCGGACCCACCACGCCAGATTGGATACCGGCAATTTCCAGCCCAATTGTTCTTCCAGCAACACATCTGGAGAGGGTGCTTCGTAGCGCCCCTGGTTGGCGACTTCCAGCGAAACCTTGCCCGGGCGTCCGGTCAGGCGAGCGGCTCCGCGACCCAATGGGCCGGAGAGGCGGATGTCGTAGTAATCCTGGCGCTGCAACCAGAACAGCGTGCCGCTGCCTGAGTCCTTCGGTGCGCGGATGCCGATCTTGCCGTCGATCTGCCAGCCATCGAGGTTGGCCAACTGCTGTTTGTGCTCGCGCCATTGGGCAGGGTTGCCGTGGCCTTCGACCGATTCGCGAGCGCCGAAACCCGCACAGCCGGCGAGCAGGGCGATGAAGCTGAAAACAATGATGTGGCGCAAAAACATAATCTTAAAGGGTCTCTGATCCGGTCAGGCGCTTGATGGTACTGCGCAGAATAGGGCTGTCGGGTTGTTCCTTGAGGAATTTGCTCCAGATCTGCCTGGCTTCGCGTTGTTTGCCATTGGCCCACAGGACTTCGCCCAGATGCGCGGCGACTTCCTGGTCCGGGAAGCGCTCCAGGGCTTGACGCAGCAAACGCTCGGCTTCGTCGAGGTTGCCCATGCGGAAGTTCACCCAGCCGAGGCTGTCGAGAACGGCCGGGTCTTCCGGGTTGATCTGGTGTGCCTGTTCGATTAAGGCCTTGGCTTCGACATAGCGAGTGGTGCGATCGGACAGGGTATAACCGAGCGCGTTCAGCGCCATGGCATTGTCCGGGTCACGCTTGATGATCTGGCGCAGGTCTTTTTCCATCTGCGCCAGGTCATTGCGTTTTTCCGCCTGCATGGCCCGGGTGTAAAGCAGGTTCAGGTCGTCCGGGTATTTTTGCAGTGCTTGTTCCAGTACCGCCCAGGCCTTGTCGGGCTGGTTGTTGGCGGACAGGGTTTCGGCTTCGATCAGGTAAAGCTGAATCGCATAGTCCGGCTGTTCGTCGCGTTCGGCCGCGAGCTTGCGCTGGGCTTCGGCGGTCCGGCCGTTGTTGATCAGGATGTCGGTCTGGCGCAACTGTGCCGGCAGGTAGTCGTTGCCAGGGCCGACCTGGCCGTACTCGATCAGCGCGCCTTGCGGGTCATTGCGTTCTTCGGCGATGCGGCCCAGGTTCAAATGCGCCGAGTCAACGTGGCTGTCCCGTGCGATCAGGTCTTCCAGGTAGCCCTTGGCCTCGTCCCAGGCCTTGGCTTCGAGACAGACCAGTGCCAGCGAATAACGCAGTTCGTCGTCATCCGGGTATTGCTGGACCAGGCTGGAGAACTCGGCCTTGGCGTCATCCATGCGGTTCTGCTCGACCAGCATGCGTGCGTACGTCAGGCGCAGGCGCTTGTCCTCCGGGTACTTCTTGATGCTTTTTTGCAGCAGCGGCAATGCTTCGTCGCCGCGGTCGAGGCTTTGCAGCAGCCGCGCGCGCAGCAGAATCGGGGCGATTTCGCCTTCGTCCGGCGGGTTGTCTTCCAGCAGGGTCAGTGCGCCTTTGGAGTCGCCGTCCTGTTGCAGCAACAGAGCCTTGCCGAAAATCAGTTGGCCATTGTTCGGGTGGCGTTGCAGCAAGCGGTTGAAACTCTGCATCAAGCCGTTGCGGGTGTCCTGGTCGGTATCGGCCGCAGACAGCGCAAGGAAATCGAAATGCGTGTCGCCCTTGCCTTGCAGGACTTTCTCCATATAGACCATGGAGTCGTCATAGCGCCCGGCGCGTGCCAGTTGAATGGCCGCCGCCCGTTGTGCCTCGAGGTCGTCCGGGGCGTTTTTCGCCCAGATCAGCGCGGTGTCCAGGGCGGCTTGATCGGCACCCAGGTATTCGGCGATGCGAAATGCCCGCTCGGAAATGCCCGGATCCTGAGTGTTGATGGCCTGGGTCACGTAGTTATCCAGCGCAATGTCGAAGCGATTGCGCTGACCAGCGAGTTCGGCACTCAGCAGGCTGAAGACCGTGTCTTCACTGAATGAGCTGTAAACCTTGGGCTTTTCGGGCACCGGAGTGCTGTCTTCCACCGCGGACGAACTGTCCGGCGACACGGGGGCCAAGGCCTGGCAGCCGCTGAGGAAGACAAAAGCGAGGAGCAACGCGGAAGATCTATTCATATAGGAAGAAGGACGACTAACCTGCGGTCGGATCATCATGACACAAGCCTTGGGCCAAACATAACCGGCCCGGCAATTTACCCGCGCGCCGGGTAAACGAGAAGCGCTCGCAACTCGCGGTACTTCCTGTGGGGGCGATAGATATCGAGTAGTTGTTCTCGATCTGTCGAAGTAGGACAATTGCCGGCTTCACGTCACCATCAGCGACTTTGAATGGCCTTCCTTGCACTCGGTATTAACCACAAGACTGCTTCAGTAGACGTC
>NZ_RCOE01000288.1:0-4271 GCF_004321495.1 Pseudomonas sp. Sample_10 | reverse complement strand
CCAAGGAAATCTTCGTCAAATACGTGCTGCGCAACAAAATGCTCTGGTACATCGCCCTGGCCAACGTCTTCGTCTATCTGCTGCGCTACGGCGTATTGGACTGGGCGCCGACCTACCTCAAGGAAGCCAAGGGTTTCACCGTAGACAAGACGTCCTGGGCGTACTTCTTCTACGAGTGGGCGGGTATCCCGGGCACGCTGCTGTGCGGCTGGATGTCGGACAAGATTTTCCGTGGCAACCGTGGCCTGACCGGCATGGTGTTCATGGCGCTGGTGACCGTGGCGACCCTGGTGTACTGGTTGAATCCGGCCGGCAACCCGACGGTCGACATGATCGCCCTGGTGTCCATCGGCTTCCTGATCTACGGCCCGGTCATGCTGATCGGCTTGCAGGCGCTGGAGCTGGCGCCGAAGAAAGCCGCCGGTACGGCAGCGGGTTTCACCGGTTTGTTCGGTTACCTGGGGGGTTCGGTCGCGGCCAGTGCAGCGATGGGCTACACCGTGGACCACTTCGGTTGGGACGGCGGTTTCGTCCTGCTGATCGGCGCCTGCCTGCTGGCGATGGCTTTCCTTGCGCCAACGCTGTGGCACAAGCAAGTCGCCAGTCAGAGCCGCGAAGCACTCGCCTGATCGGCCTTTGATTTACAGCGCTTGAGCCGCGCCTCCAGATTCCGGTCTGGCATGGCGTGGCTACGCAGGGCGTGAGCGGTCTGCTCGACATAATCGCGAGTGGTGCCGTAACGCCCGCAAGCGTTTTCAAACACATGGCTCAGCACATGATCCGGCAAGTTGCCGGCATAACTGGGCAGGTGCCGCTCCAGAACGAATCCCAATGCCTGAACCTGGTTGCCGTCTTCGAGTCGGCAGTTGAGCCAGTGTGGACGATAAGACGGGAACGGCATCTCACGTTGCCAAAGCGCATATAGTGACGCTTCAAGTTGCTCTTCAGGCAGACGATAAGCAAAGCCGCTGCAAGAGCCGCCGCGATCCAGGCCGAATACCAGTCCCGGCATCTCCGGTGTGCCACGATGTTCGTGGGACCACAGGTACAACCCCCGGTGGTAACCATGGACCCGCCCGCGAACGCGCTCGACAGCCGTGCACTCAGGGCGCCAGATCAGTGACCCATAGGCGAACAGCCATACAGGCCCACCCTTGTGGCGCGCCATGGTCGTTTGCATTGAGCTGAGTAATTGTTCGTGAGTGAGCTGCGGCCCCAGATCGAGCTGCGGCGGATAAGCCAGATTCAGAAATGAAGATTCTATGGCGCTCATGGCGAATAGCGTTCAGCTCCCCGCGAGTGAAGTATTACTTTATAGAACGCACCGTTGTAACAATAAGGCACATATGTTTTAAGGCAATTTAGGTGCCATGGCACAGTTATTAATTAACTGGCTGGATTAGATATAACGTACCGGCATTTATATTATTTTATAAATACCGATCCGCTATATACAGAGTTATAACCACCTGTGTAGGAGCGAGCCTGCTCGCGATGGTCGTTAGTGATTACGCGGGAAGTCAGGCTGCCCACGGCGCTCTTAAGAACATCGCGAGCAGGCTCCCCCTACAGGGATGTTTGGTTATCTTCAGAGATTGGAGTCAAGAGCGTGGAGCGTAGGCAAATACGTCTGCGCGCATCTGATGGGCGTCCATGCCCGCCTCGACCAGCGCATCCAGCGTGCCGTAGACCATGGCCGGCGAACCACTGGCGTACACGTGCAAAGTCTTGAGATCGGGGAAGTCTTCGCACACGGCCTCATGCAACATGCCGCAGCGTCCCTGCCAGCCGCCTTGATCGCTGACGACTTTGTGCAGGAACAGGTTGGGTAGCTTCAGCCACTCGTCCCAATGTTCGATTTCATAGAAGTCTTCAGGACGGCGCACGCCCCAATACAAATGCACGGGGTGCTTGAAGCCTTCGGCGCGACAGTGTTCGATCAGGCCATGGACCTGGCCCATGCCGGTACCCGCGGCAATCAACACCAGAGGACCGTCCGGCAGCTCGGCCAGGTGCGTGTCGCCGAACGGCATGTCGATCCGCACCATCGTGTTGCCTTGCAGCTGCTTGATCAGGTTTATTGCACTGGCTTCGCGCGCCAGTACGTGGATTTCCAGATCGCGCCCACCGGAGGGTGCCGAAGCCAGGGAGAAAGATGATTTCTCGCCATTGTCCCGATGGATCATCAAGTACTGGCCGGCGTGATAACGCGGAGGTTTACCCGCCGGCGCCCGCAGCCGCACTCGCCAGGTATCACCACCGACCTCGGTGCAACTGGTGACCTGACACGACAGGGTGCGCACCGGCAATTCTCCCAGCGCGAGCACGCCATCCCACAGCACGATGCAGTCTTCGAGCGGCTCTGCAATGCAAGTGTAGAACTCGCCATGATCGCGCACATCGCCCGCCTGTTCGACGCGCCCTTCCACCAGCAGCGCAGCGCACACATGGCAGTTGCCGTTGCGACAGCTTTGCGGGCACTCATAGCCCAGACGACGTGCGCCATCGAGAATCCGCTCGCCGGGCAGGATCTCGAGCACCGCTCCGGAGGGCTGCAAAGTTACACGCATCAATCTATTCCTAACTGATTCCAGATGGCATCGATCCGTTGGGTCACGGCATCGTCCTTGACGATCACCCGGCCCCACTCACGCGTGGTTTCGCCCGGCCATTTATGCGTGGCATCGAGCCCCATTTTCGACCCCAGGCCGGACACCGGCGAGGCGAAGTCGAGGTAGTCGATCGGCGTGTTCTCGATCATCACCGTGTCGCGCTTGGGGTCCATGCGCGTGGTGATGGCCCAGATCACGTCGTTCCAGTCCCGTGCGTTGATATCGTCGTCAGTGACGATAACGAACTTGGTGTACATGAACTGTCGCAAAAACGACCAGACACCGAGCATTACCCGCTTGGCATGCCCCGGATACGACTTCTTCATGGTCACGACGGCCATGCGGTACGAGCAGCCTTCTGGCGGCAGGTAGAAATCGGTGATCTCCGGGAACTGCTTCTGCAGGATCGGCACGAACACTTCGTTCAGCGCCACGCCGAGAATCGCCGGCTCATCCGGCGGACGGCCGGTGTAAGTGCTGTGATAGATAGGTTTGACCCTGTGGGTGATGCGCTCGACGGTGAACACCGGGAAGCTGTCGACTTCGTTGTAGTAGCCGGTGTGGTCGCCGTACGGGCCTTCATCGGCCATCTCGCCCGGATGGATCACGCCTTCAAGGATGATCTCGGCGGTGGCCGGCACTTGCAGGTCGTTGCCCCGGCATTTCACCAGTTCGGTGCGGTTGCCGCGCAGCAGGCCGGCGAAAGCGTATTCGGAGAGACTGTCGGGCACCGGGGTCACGGCGCCGAGAATGGTCGCCGGGTCAGCGCCCAGCGCCACGGCCACCGGGAACGGTTGCCCCGGATGCTTCTCGCACCATTCGCGGTAATCCAGCGCGCCGCCACGGTGGCTGAGCCAACGCATGATGACTTTGTTGCGACCGATCACTTGCTGACGGTAGATCCCGAGGTTCTGCCGGTCCTTGTTCGGACCTTTGGTAACGGTCAGGCCCCAGGTGATCAGCGGCGCCACGTCGCCCGGCCAGCAGGTCTGCACCGGCAGTGTCGAGAGATCGACGTCATCGCCTTCGATGACCACTTCCTGGCAGATCGCATCTTTGACGACCTTGGGCGCCATCGAGATGATCTTGCGGAAGATCGGCAGTTTGGACCAGGCGTCTTTCAGCCCTTTCGGCGGCTCGGGTTCCTTGAGGAACGCCAGCAACTTGCCGATTTCGCGCAGTTCGCTGACCGCTTCGGCGCCCATGCCCAACGCAACGCGCTCGGGGGTGCCGAACAGGTTGCCGAGCACCGGAATGTCATAACCGACAGGCTTTTCAAACAGCAGGGCCGGGCCTTTGGCGCGCAAGGTGCGGTCACAGACCTCGGTCATTTCGAGCACTGGGGACACCGGAATCTGGATGCGCTTGAGCTCGCCGCGCTGTTCCAGCCCGCTGATAAAGTCGCGCAAGTCGCGATACTGCATGCGTAAGCCTCGTGTTGGCCGTGGCGTTCGGGGCAGGCAGTTTAGCGCCGAACCCCTCTATTCAGAACCACGAACTGCCGGTTCATCAAAAATCAGATAGCAAAAAGCCGGGTTTCCCCGGCTCTGGTGCCCTGTATGGCACAACCTGCTCGACTTACTTGCGTTTCATCGACAGGAAGAACTCATCGTTGGTCTTGGTCGTTTTCAGCTTGTCGACCAGGAACTCGATGGCAGC
>NZ_RCOE01000164.1:0-36830 GCF_004321495.1 Pseudomonas sp. Sample_10 | reverse complement strand
TGCCATACTCGTAAAGCGATTCCATGCTCATGTTGCGCGCGCCTTGCAGCGGCTGGGCGGACACCATTTCCGAGAGAAACGCTTCGGACTCTTTATCGCCGTGCAGGATATTGCGCTCGCCGCCTTCTTCGTAATTGAGTACAAACGACAGGGCAATGCGGGCGTTGCCCGGCCAGTGTGGGTGCGGAGGGTTACTGCCGTAACCGATCAGGTCGCGAGGGTAGTCAGCGCTCACTGCAGTCTTCCTTCTTGTATGCGTGGTGACAGTTGGTGTGACGCGACTAAAGGTTGGATCACTGGCTGGCGTCACAGCGATGGGTTGATTGTATACAACTTTATATTCACTTTGTAAGCCTGATTTTTTGCATTTTTCGTTAACGGTCATCTTCACGTGCTACTGACAAGCACCTGCAAGAAATCTGCCCGACTGGTCAGTTAATGATTGCAGCGTATAGAAGGCATGAGGTTTCGCAGGAAAATGACAGAAATTTCTGTCATGGCGCTATCGGTCGCTAAAATGTCGTTTTTATTGTGTACAATTTTTTTGAAAAGTGTCTTAATCAATCGCTCGCCGCAGCTTTTCGTGCTCCGAATCGGTGCGGTCTCCTTTTCACCTGACTTCGGGAGGCGCGAAGTCTGACTGCTCCAGGCAGGCAGGCGCGCAGAATCAATGGGACGTTTGACTACACACGTTTTGGACGCTGCACATGGTTGCCCGGGCAGCTCGATCAAGGTCGAGTTGTACCGCGTTGAAGGTTCGCACCTGGAATTGGTCGCCAGCGCGATAACCAACAGCGACGGTCGTGTCGATGCGCCGCTGCTGCAGGGTGACGATTACCGTACCGGGGTTTATCAGGTTCAGTTCCATGCAGGCGATTACTACCGCGCCCGCGGCGTTCAGCTGCCGGAGCCGGCGTTTCTGGATGTGGTGGTGCTGCGTTTTGGCATCAACGCCGAGCAGGATCATTACCATGTTCCGCTGCTGATCTCGCCTTACAGCTATTCCACGTACCGCGGCAGCTGATCCCCCAAGCAGCTGCCACCACCTGGAAGCGACTGCGCATATAGCTTCTTTGGTCTTTCGCCCGCTCACACTGCGGGCTTTTTTTCGTCTGTGGAAAAGTGCTGACCGGGCTGACGCCATCGCGGGCAAGCCTTGCTCCTACAGGTTTCGTGTCGAATGACCGTAGGAGCAAAGCTTGCTCGCGATGCTTTTGCTTAACGACTCAACAAAGATGCCGCGCCCGCGCCACTGAACAACCCGGCACTCACCCGGTTGAACCAGCTCTGCCCCTTGCCGCTGCGCAAATAGCGCGCCGCACCATGGGCGCCGAGGCCGTAGGCTAATTTGCACAGCAGGTCCAGCACGGTCCAGGTCGCAATCATCACCAGCAACTGCGGCAGGAACGGCTGTTCGGCACTGAGGAACTGCGGCAGAAACGCGGCGAAGAACAGGATGTCTTTCGGGTTGCTGGCGCCGAGCATGAATGCACGGCCGAACAGTGCGCGAAAGCGCGGCACGGGCGCTGCCAGTGGCACTTCAGCGCCATGGGACGGTTGACGCGATTGCTGCCAGCTCTGCCAGGCGAGGTAGAACAGATACAGCGCGCCGACGATCTTCAAGGCGCTGAACAGCTGTTCCGAGGCCAGCAACAACGCGCCCAGGCCCAGTGCCGAGGCGCTCAACAGGCAAATCGAAGCGATCACCCCGCCGAGAAATGCCGGGTAGGAACGGCGCAGGCCGTAATTCAGGCTGTTGCTGATCATCAACAGTGACAGTGGCCCCGGGATCAGGATCACTACCAGTGCCGCGCCGCTGAACAGCAGCCAGGTTTCCAGACTCATCACTTTCCTCCATTTGCACAAAAGCCTCACCCGACGGGGTGAGGCTGTTTCGAAACGTGTCCCGCGTTAAGGCTTACAAGAAGATGAACTTGGCGATGAAGATCGCGCAGAGCACCCACAGGCTGACGGAAATTTCCTTGTACTTGCCGGTACCGGCCTTCAACGCCACGTAAGTGATGAAGCCCAGTGCGATACCGTCGGCGACCGAGAAGGTCAGCGGCATCATGATCGCGGTAACGATCGCCGGAATGCTGTCGGTCGCTTCATCCCATTCGATATGGGCCATGCCGCCCATCATCAGCATCGCGACATAAATCAGTGCGCCAGCGGTGGCGTAGGCGGGGATCATGCCGGCCAGCGGAGCGAAAAACATCGCTGCGATAAATAACACGCCTACGGTGACAGCGGTAAGACCAGTGCGACCACCCGCGGCTACGCCCGCGGCACTTTCCACGTAACTGGTAACCGGTGGCACGCCGACCACGGCACCGAATACGCTGGATGCGCTGTCGGCTTTCATCGCGCGGGAGAGGTTTTCGATGCGACCGTCAGGCGCCACCAGATTGGCACGTTGTGCCACGCCCATCAGGGTGCCGGCGGTGTCGAACATGTGCACGAAAAGGAACGCCAGAACCACACTGATCATGCTGACGTTGAATACGCCCGCGACGTTCATGGCCATCCAGGTCGGAGCCAGGCTCGGCGGTGCGGACATGATCCCTTCGTAATGCACCAGGCCCAGGCCCCAGCCGGCGAGGGTGACGGTGATGATGCTGATGAGGATCGCGCCGAACACCCGGTGGTAGCTGAGGATGGCGATCATCAGGAAGCACACGGCAGCCAACAGCGGGCCAGGCTCGCGCAAGGAACCAAGCTTGATCAGAGTAGCCGGGCTATCGACGACGATACCTGCGGTTTTCAAGCCGATCAGCCCCAGAAATAGACCAACGCCCGCGCCCATGGCGTAGCGCAGGCTTACAGGAATGCTGTTGAGCAGCCATTCACGAATCCTGGAAAAGGTCAGGATCATGAACAACACACCGGAAACAAACACCGCACCGAGGGCGGTTTCCCAGTTGTAGCCCATGGTGCCGACGACGGTGTAAGTAAAGAACGCATTCAGGCCCATGCCTGGTGCCAGGCCGACCGGCCAGTTGGCGTAAAGGCCCATCAACAGGCAACCCAGGGCGGCGGCGATGCAGGTAGCGACGAACGCCGCGCCATGGTCGATCCCGGCGTCGGCCATGATGTTCGGGTTGACGAAGATGATGTAGGCCATCGTGATGAAGGTAGTCAGACCGGCAATCAACTCGGTCTTCACCGTGGTGCCATGCAAGCTGAGTTTGAACAGACGTTCCAGCCAGCCATTGCGTAGTGGCGGCGAGAGATCCAGCGTCGATGCTTCGGATTTGCGGCTTTCCACAGCGAGTACTCCTCAAGAGTTTTATTTTTATTTCCAGGGCCGGACCCATGAGGGCGGCGGCGGCCCTTTGAGGCACTTGCGAATTTGTTGACCGGTTGGTCAGGAACTCGCACGAAGTGGATTATGCTTTTGTATACAAATAAAGCAAATAATGTTTTTGATTTTGTCGACGAAAGTTTTGGCAATAGGGATATATCGCCTTCGAAGGCCTCATCGCCAGCAGGCTGGCTCCCACTGGTTTGTGAACGCAGATCACTGTGGGAGCCAGCCTGCTGGCGATGGGGGCAGAGCAGTCAGTCAATAACAGTCTGACTTTTCCCAAGAGCCAGATTCACCGCCAACCACCCATCCACCGCCGTCTCACCAGCGTCTGCAAACACCCGCTCCAGCAATTTCACCTGCTCGCGACGCAGCGATTGCTCGAACCGTGCTCCGTCATCGGTCAGCTCCAACAACCGTTTCCGTTTGTCCGTCTGCGACGCCACGCTGTTCACCAAATGCATTTCCACCAACTGTCGTAGCGGCATGTTCAGCGCCTGTTTGCTCACGCCGAGCAATGCCAGCAATTCTTTCACGCTGAGGTTCGGGTAACGGGCGATAAAAAACACGATGCGCTGATGCACCCGGCTCAAGCCGCGGCGTTCAAGCATTTCATCGGCCTTGGCCGTGAAAGCCTGGTAACCGAAGAAAAACGCTTCCATGGCCTGTTGGTGGGAAATCGGGTTTTTAAGGTCAATCATGTTGACGTATCCGCTTGTGCTGTCGTAATTTCGGTCAACAAGTTTGACTCATTTTCCTCATGCCAGGCTACCGGGTGACTTCCATGGCTTTTTCCGAACGTGTCTCACGCCTTAAAAGTTCTTTGATCCGTGAAATCCTTGCCGCCGCTCAGCGCCCGCAGGTGATGTCGTTCGCTGGAGGTCTGCCGGCTGAGGTCATGTTGCCCAAGGTCGATTGGACCGACATGCCGCTGTCCATCGGCCAATACGGCATGAGCGAAGGCGAGCCGGCATTGCGTGAAGCTCTGGCGGCAGAGGCCCGGAAGTTGGGCTTACAGTGTGAGGCGAGCCAGGTGTTGGTGGTGAGCGGCTCCCAGCAGACCCTCGATCTGGCCGCCAAGCTCTACATCGACAAAGGCACCGAGGTTTTTCTCGAGGCGCCGACTTACTTGGCGGCACTGCAGATTTTTCAGTTGTTCGGCGCGGACTGCATCACTGTCCCATTGGAGGCTGATGGCCCGGACCTGGTGCAATTGCGCACTCGCCTGGCGCAGCATCGTCCTGCCTTCATCTACCTGATCCCGACTTTCCAGAACCCGTCCGCGGTGCGTTACAGCGAAGCCAAGCGTGACGCCGTGGCAGCCCTGCTCGATGAATTCGGCGTGACCTTGATTGAAGACGAGCCCTATCGCGAATTAACCTTCGATGGCGGCAGCGCGACCCCGATTGTCAGTCGTTTGAAAACAGCCAGCTGGATCTACACCGGTACCGTGTCGAAAACCCTGATGCCCGGTCTGCGCGTCGGCTACCTGATCGCCAGCCCCGACCTGTTCCCGCATTTGCTCAAGCTCAAGCAATCGGCGGACTTGCACACCAATCGGGTCGGCCAATGGCAAGCCTTGCAATGGATCGGCAACGAGCGGTATCGACAGCATCGCAGTGAACTGCGCGAATTTTACCGAGGGCGTCGGGATGCGTTCCAGGCCGCGCTGCAAACGCACTTCGCTGATCTGGCGGATTGGAACGAGCCGCAGGGCGGGCTGTTTTTCTGGTTGCGGCTCAAGCAGCCGCTGGACACTCGTACCTTGCTCAACGATGCACTGGCCAATGATGTGGCGTTCATGCCGGGCGAGCCGTTCTTTCCAGAACCGGACAAGCATCACGGCTATTTGCGACTCAACTTCAGCCATATCGAACCGGCGCGGCTGGATGAAGGGCTCAAGCGTCTGGCGGCAGTGGTGCGGCAAGCGCAGATAGATAAAGCGGCCTGAAATGAATAAACCGGCTGATGAGCCGGTTTATTTTTGTCCGGGATTTGTAGCATTTGTGCCGGCCTCATCGCTGGCGAGCCAGCTCCCACAAGTGATGTGAGCACCACAAGACCCTGTGGGAGCTGGCTTGCCAGCGATGGCGCCGGCTCAAACAATCCAAATCATTCAGGCTGCCGCAAACCGCTTGTCCAGATAATCAATAATCACCTTGGACTCATACATCCAGGTCGTCTGCCCATTTTCTTCAATCCGCAGGCACGGCACTTTGATCTTGCCGCCTTGCTCCAGCAGGGCCTGGCGGTCTTGCTCGTTGTTTTTCGCATCACGCAACGCCACCGGTACATTCAGGCGATGCAAGGTGCGGCGGGTTTTCACGCAGAACGGGCAGGCGTGGAATTGATACAGGGTCAGGCCCTTGGCGGCGGATTCGACCTGCGCCTGAGCAGCGGCGGGGCGCTTCTTTTTGCTTGGGCGGGTGATGAAGTCGATGAAGATGATCAGTTGGCCAAGGCCGACACGAAGCGCTTTTACGAACACGTTGAAAGCCTCACGGGGCAAATGAAGAAAGGCGCGCAGCTTACCTGATTTTTCACAGGCGAAAAAAAACCGGCGATGAATGCCGGTTTTCCTTGTGTTGCGAATTACTTGATGAGGCTGAGGAATTCGCTGCGGGTGGCGGCGTTCTCGCGGAACTCCCCGAGCATCACCGAGGTGATCATCGTCGAGTTCTGCTTTTCCACACCACGCATCATCATGCACATGTGCTTGGCCTCGATCACCACTGCAACGCCCAGGGCGCCGGTGACCTGCTGGACCGCGTCGGCGATCTGGCGGCTGAGGTTTTCCTGGATCTGCAGGCGGCGAGCGTACATATCGACGATGCGCGCGACTTTCGAAAGCCCCAACACCTTGCCGCTCGGGATGTAGGCGACATGCGCCTTGCCGATGAACGGCAGCAAATGGTGCTCGCACAACGAGTACAGCTCGATGTCCTTGACCAGCACCATTTCGCTGTTGTCGGAGCTGAACAAGGCACCATTGGTGACTTCTTCGAGCGTCTGTTCATAACCGCGGCAGAGGTACTGCATGGCTTTGGCGGCACGTTTTGGCGTGTCGAGCAGGCCTTCGCGGGACACGTCCTCGCCCAATTGGCCGAGAATCGCGGTGTAATTCTGTTCCAGGGACATGAAACTACCTGTGGGATTTTACGCAAAGGGCAAGGGTACGGTGGCGGACACGACGCTGCAAGCGTGACGCATCAGGTTTACTCGTCGCGACCTTCCATCATCGTGCGTTTGAGCATCACATAAACCGCTCCGGCACCACCGTGTTTCGCCTGGCAAGAGGTGAAGCCAAGTACCTGCGGATGCTGGCGCAGCCAGGTGTTGACGTGGCTTTTGATCATCGGCCGCTTGCCGTCCAGGCGCACGGCCTTGCCGTGAGTGACGCGCACGCAGCGGATTTCGAATTTGGTCGCTTCTGCCAGGAAAGCCCAGAGGGTTTCCCGGGCTTTTTCAACGTTCATGCCGTGGAGGTCGAGGCTGCCTTCGAACGGAATCTGTCCGGTCTTGAGCTTGCGCATCTGGCTTTCCTGAACACCGTCACGCGCCCACATCAGCTCGTCTTCCGGGCCGACGTCGATGACGAACTGATCGGACAGGCCGTCGACGGTGGTGGCATCCGTGCGCACGGTGGCGGCCTGACGCAGCTTGGCAATCTGTGCTCGGTCAGCTTTGGGTTTGCCGGTTTCAGCGCGATCGTGCTTGATCGGCTTGACGCCTTGGATAGCGCTTTTGAACAGGGAAAAATCGTCGTCTTGCATGTCAGCCTCCGCGAAGGGCGGCCAGTTTACCCAACTCCAGGCGAATGAGCGCGCATCAAAGTGCGCGGCATTCGGTGGCGACCTTGGTTCGCGACCTTGGTTCGCGACCTTGGTCCGCGAACTTGGTCTCAGTCGTGTTTTTTCATCAGGTGCGGCGACATGTTCAGCTCCCGCGACTGTCGCGAGCGGCGACGGCAGCGGCGCCACAGCCACACGCCGAGGTACAGCACGAACAGGCCAATCAGCAGAATCACTGCCGCACCGACCCGGTTGGTATTCATCTCACCCAGGGCCGGGGCGTGGCCCAACAGGCTGGCGATGCCGGCCATGGCGAGCAACACACCACTCGTCGCCAGCAGCGCAGCGAACGCCGCGCCGATTCGAAAACGCCAGTTACTTTGGCCTTTGGGCCGTAAGCGGCGAGCGTCAAAACCATCGGATAACTTCATTCCGACCTTCCTCAATGGGTATCGGCCCTTCGACCGGGAGTTGACCGGGATGTTCCTGAGGCTAAGACAATTACGGCTAATGAGAGGCTTTTGCGGATGAGCGGCGGTGCAGGCCGCTCATGTAAACACTGCTCAGACCAGGTCGTTGGTCTGGGCGACGGCGGCAAAGTTGTCCGCCATGATCGCCATTTCGGTCTGCTGAACATGCTCGGCGCTCAGGACGCCGCCTTTGTAGGGCAGATCGCGGGTGGCGCAAGCATCTTCCACCAGTGTGCAACGGAACCCCAGGTTTTTTGCTGCGCGCACCGTAGTGCTGACGCTGGAATGGCTCATGAAGCCGCAAACCACCAGGTCTACCGAACCCAGGTCTTCCAGGCGTTTTTTCAGATCCGTGCCATGAAAAGCACTCGGCAGGATTTTTTCGATCTTGATTTCACCGTCAAGTGGCTCCAGCCCAGGAATGAACTGGCCGCGCTCGCCGCGTGGATCAAACAACCCTCCAACGGTGCCGAGATGGCTGACATGCACGATCGGACGACCGGCCGCACGGGCGGCAGTCACCAGTTTTTTGATGTTCGCGACAGCCGCATCCATGCCGCTCAGGGCCAAAGGACCGCTGAGGTATTCTTTCTGGGCATCGATGATGATCAGGGTCGCATGACTCAGTTTGGCGGCGGCATAACCGCGGCCGCTGAGTTGAAACATCGTTTGTGGAACGGACATTCTGGGGCTCCTTCGAGTGGGGCTTTTGCGACATTGTCCTCCGGCTGAGCGCTTCTGTGAATCGCTACTATTGTAGGCACCGTCGTTACTGGCGTGTAGCGTTGTCAAGTGCTCCGTTTTGTTCAATACCGAACTGAAAAAAGAGATTAGTCCTACATTTGCCCCCGCGTTGTTCTCGCGTCGTCGTGGCGTCGTTTGACTGGTAGAATCGCCAGTCGATTTTTCTGGAGTTAGCCGTCGTGATCACTTCCCGCCTTCGCACCCTGCGTGACCATATCCGTTGGGCCGTCAGCCGCTTCCATGGGGAGGATCTGTTTTTCGGCCATGGGACCGACAACGCATGGGACGAAGCCCGTCAACTGGTGTTGGGTGCGTTGCATTTGCCGTGGGAAATTGCCGACAGTTACCTCGATTGCAACCTGGAAGAAGATGAAGTGGTTCGCTTGCAGCGGTTGCTCAAGCGCCGCATCGAAGAACGCATTCCAACCGCTTACCTGCTGGGCGAAGCCTGGTTCTGTGGCATGTCGTTCATTGTCGACGAGCGCGTATTGATCCCGCGTTCACCGATCGGTGAGTTGATCGAAAACCGTTTCACGCCTTGGTTGGGCACCGAGCCAGCAAGGATTCTCGACCTGTGCACCGGTTCCGGCTGCATCGGTATCGCCTGCGCCTACGAGTTTCAGAACGCCGAGGTGGTGCTGGCCGATCTGTCGTTCGAAGCGCTGGAAGTGGCCAACCAGAACATCGAGCGTCACGGCGTCGATGAGCGGGTCTATACCGTGCAGGGCGATGGTTTTGATGGTTTGCCGGGTCAGCGTTTCGACCTGATCGTGTCGAACCCGCCGTATGTAGATGCCGAAGATTTTGCCGACATGCCGGATGAATACCAGCACGAACCGGAATTGGGCCTGGCGTGCGGTGACGACGGGTTGAACCTGGTGCGGCGCATGCTCGCGCAGGCCGCTGATCATTTGACCGAAAAGGGCTTGCTGATTGTCGAAGTGGGCAACAGTCAGGTTCACGTCGAAGCGTTGTACCCGGAAGTGGACTTCGCCTGGCTGGAATTCGAGCGAGGCGGGCATGGCGTCTTCATGTTGTCAGCCCAACAGTGCCGCGATCATCAGGCGCTGTTCGCCTCGCGCGTCTGACCTGCCCTGATCCTTCCCACGCTCTGCGTGGGGATGCAGTCCGGGACGCTCTGCGTCCCAAGAGCCGAACGCGGAGCGTCCGTTGAGGCGTTCCCACGCGGAGCGTGGGAACGATCAGCCACCTCAACAAATATTGTGGCGAGGGAGCTTGCTCCCGCTCGAGCGCGAAGCGGTCGCCGAAAGAAACTGCATCGCACCCAGCGGGAGCAAGCTGCCTCGCCACAGATGAGTCCCTGCCTACCTATCAACGGTGCGTGGCAATCCAGATCAACAACCCCGCCTGGAACACTGCAAACGCCACCAGACAGGTAATGGTGAAGCGCAGTCCGGCGTCTTCGCGTTTGTACTTGCTGACCTTTTCTTCGTGTTTCTTGAGTTTCACTTCCTGCTCGGCCAGGTTCTGTTCGGCCTGCTGGAGCATTTGCGCCGCTTCAAGAATTTCCACGACCTGCAGTTTTTCCGTGTTCCAATCGCTCAACAGGTCGCCGACCCGCACCTCTTTAACGCTGCCCTTCAAATGCTGGGCATCGGCGTAAACCACATCAAAGCCGTGCACCCGCAAAAAATGGTCGCGACGCAGGCGAGTGTCTTCGTTCAGCGCGTCCTTGTTGTTCAAGTCAACGCCATCGACGGTGTAGCCAGGCCAGCGCTTTTTCGCCCAGACGATGCCCTGAGCCGCCATGAAGCGACCGATACCCCGATTCACCGGTTCAATCTGCAAACCGCTGTCCGGGCCGAAACGCACGCGTTTTTCGGCGTGATCGACCCACACGTCCAGATGATTCTGTTCCTTGCGCACACGCTGGCCGGGCAGGGTAATGCTCATGCGCATCAGGCTGTGCTGCTTGTCGTTGCGTTCGGCATAGCCGAATTCGACAAAGCGCAATGGGCGGCCACCGGTGTTGCGATCGGTCTGCAGTGGCGCCAGACGGAGCATTTTATGGTGCTCGACGTGGACGTCCGCCCATGGCAGCTCGACCGCTGGCGGTGTGTCTTGTTCAGCGGTGGTGTCGGGTGAAGTCTGGGTATCAGTCATAACGGCGAGATCCTGTCCAAGCTCAACTTGTCACCAGCCATTGCGCTGGCGACAAAGGCTTATCGGCCGTTTTTTTCAGGACTGGAGGGCAACACCGGTTAAACAGCGCTTAAGTGGAGCGAAGTCCGTCAATAAATTCGAGGATTTTCGCGCCCAGTTCCGCTGCCAGGGGCAAATTCGGATCCTTGTAGGACGCCAGCTGGCGTTTGACGTCGTTGGGCACGATGCGCATGACGTGGTTCATGCCTTCGATCAACACCAGTTCGGCGTCCGGCTTGGCCGCCTTGAGCAGCCGGGCATCGTTGACTCCGACCTGAATGTCATTGCTGCCCTGGATGATCAGCGCGGGCATTTTCAGCCTGGCAAACGCAGCGGCCGGATCCTGACGAAACAGGGAAATCAGATAGGGCTGCACGCTCGGACGGAAAATCACTTGAAGTTGCGGTGGCACGTTGTCGTCGGTTTTCCCGGCCTTGAGGCTGTCGAGCAGTTCATTACTACGCAGCATCAACGGCGGCGGCAGGCGATTGCTCAGTTGCTGGCGCAATACCTGATCGATTGGCCGGGCGCTGCCGGACATGGAAATGACCGCCGCCGCATCGACGTTGGGCGCGGCGAGGCTGGCGATCAACGCGCCTTCGCTGTGCCCCAGTAGAATCAGTTTGGCGAAACGCGGATCGGTCTTGAGCTTGCGACTCCAGGCCTCGGCGTCGGAAACATAGGCTTCCAACGTCAGGTTGCGCTCGTCCGGCGTGGCCGCCAGGCTCGCCGCCACACCACGTTTGTCGTAGCGCACACTGGCGATATTGTGTTTGGCCAGCACCCACGCCAACCGCTTGAGGCTGTCGTTGCGCCCGCCATCGGGGTTGTTTCCGTCACGATCCGTAGGACCGGAGCCGGAAATGATCAGGACAACGGGCACCGGCGTGTCGGATTTCGGCAACAACAACGAGCCGAAAAGCGTTCCACTGCCGGTGTCCAACGAGATCGGCCGTTGCAGAACGGTGGCCTGGGCGAAGCCTGTAAACAAGGTCAGGGTCAAGAGCAAAACTCGCAGCATCATCACGCCATCATTATCAAGATGCCGGTTGGACTCGCTGACACCCATAAGGTTCGAGGATGAACTACTTGGGTAGCCTGCGTATACTGGCGCGCATTATGTATTTGGGTTCGATTTCACGGAGCGTCCTGCATGTCCGGCAATACCTACGGCAAGCTGTTCACTGTCACCACCGCGGGCGAAAGCCATGGTCCGGCGTTGGTCGCCATTGTCGACGGCTGCCCGCCGGGCCTGGAGATTTCCCTGGAAGATCTGCAGCGCGACCTGGACCGCCGCAAGCCCGGCACCAGCCGCCACACCACCCAGCGTCAGGAAGCCGACGAAGTCGAAATCCTCTCCGGTGTGTTCGAAGGTCGCACCACCGGTTGCGCCATCGGCCTGCTGATTCGCAACACCGACCAGAAGTCCAAGGACTACTCGGCGATCAAGGACCTGTTCCGCCCGGCCCACGCCGACTACACCTACCACCACAAATACGGCGAACGCGATTATCGCGGCGGCGGTCGCAGTTCGGCGCGGGAAACCGCGATGCGTGTGGCGGCCGGAGCGATCGCGAAAAAGTACCTGGCCAGCCAGGGCATCGTGATTCGTGGCTACATGAGCCAGCTCGGCCCGATCGAAATTCCGTTCAAGACCTGGGATTCGGTCGAGGAAAACGCCTTCTTCAGCCCGGACCCGGACAAGGTGCCGGAACTGGAAGCCTATATGGATCAGTTGCGTCGCGACCAGGATTCGGTCGGGGCGAAAATCACCGTGGTCGCTGAAGGCGTGATGCCGGGCCTGGGCGAGCCGATCTTCGACCGCCTCGACGCCGAGCTGGCCCATGCGCTGATGAGCATCAACGCGGTCAAGGGCGTGGAAATCGGCGCCGGTTTCGCCAGCGTCGCCCAGCGCGGCACTGAACATCGCGATGAAATGACCCCGGAAGGCTTCCTCAGCAACAATGCGGGCGGCATTCTCGGCGGTATTTCTTCCGGTCAGCCGATTGTTGCGCATCTGGCGCTGAAGCCGACATCCAGCATCACCACGCCGGGCCGTTCCATCGATATTCATGGCAATCCGGTGGACGTGATCACCAAGGGCCGTCACGACCCTTGCGTCGGCATTCGCGCCACGCCTATCGCTGAAGCGATGATGGCCATCGTACTGATGGACCATCTGCTGCGTCACCGTGGGCAGAACGCCGACGTGCGCGTGAGCACGCCGGTGCTGGGTCAGCTCTAATGGCTGACTTCGCAGCTGCTGCAATCTGATGGTTGCGGCGGCGCTCCCGTACTGGCGGCTCTCCAGTTTCTATCTGTTTTATTTCGCTTTGCTCGGTTCGACAGCGCCGTTTCTGGCGCTGTACTTCGATCACCTGGGGTTCAGCGCCGCACGCATCGGCGAACTGGTGGCCATCCCGATGCTGATGCGTTGCGTGGCGCCGAACATCTGGGGCTGGCTTGGCGATTACACCGGTCGACGGCTGGCGATCGTGCGTTTCGGCGCGGTGTGCACATTACTGACCTTCTCGCTGATTTTCGTCAGCAAGACCTACGCCTGGCTGGCGATGGTCATGGCCTTTCATGCGTTCTTCTGGCACGCGGTGCTGCCGCAGTTTGAAGTCATCACCCTGGCGCATCTGCAAGGGCAGACTTCGCGCTACAGCCAGATTCGCCTGTGGGGTTCCATCGGTTTCATCATTACCGTGGTTGCGCTGGGCCGTCTGTTCGAATGGCTGAGCCTGGACATCTACCCGGCGGCGCTGGTGCTGATCATGGCTGGCATCGTGCTGAGCAGCCTGTGGGTACCGAACGCACAGCCGGCTCCGGGTAATCGGGTGGCGGGAGAGGGGTTTGTCAAGCAACTGCGCAGCCCCGGCGTGCTGGCGTTTTACGTTTGCGTTGCGTTGATGCAGATGAGCCACGGGCCGTATTACACCTTTCTGACCCTGCACCTTGAACGCCTGGGCTACAGCCGCGGCGTGATCGGCATGCTGTGGGCGGTGGGCGTAGTCGCCGAAGTGTTGATGTTCCTGGCCATGAGCAGAATTCTTGCGCGTTTCTCGTTACGCCAGGTATTGCTGGCGAGTTTTCTGCTGGCGGCACTGCGGTGGTTGTTGCTCGGCACGTTGGCGGAATTTCTGTGGGTGTTGCTGTTTGCCCAGGTCTTGCACGCGGCGACGTTCGGCAGCTTTCACGCCGCAGCCATTGCCTTCGTGCAACGCAGCTTCGGTGCGCGCCAGCAAGGTCAGGGCCAGGCATTGTACGCCGCGCTGGCCGGCACGGGCGGCGCCATGGGTGCGTTGTATTCCGGCTACAGCTGGAACGCTCTCGGCGCGGCATGGACCTTTAGTATTGCCAGCCTCGCCGCCGTCGCGGCTGCGGTTATCATTGCCATACGTATGCAAGAGGACAGGCCGTGAGCGCCGGTCACTGTCCTTGCCATGAACCGTTAAGGAATTGCCCTGATGAGCAGCCTGTCCGTATACCACGTCTCCAGCCCTGAGATTCCCAACAAGGTGCTGACCCATCTCGAAGACATTCAATCGACCCTGGCCGAGCACGGCGTGCGTTTCGACCGCTGGCAAGCGGCTGCGAAAATCCAGCCCGGCTCGAGCAAGGAAGAAATGATCGCCGCCTATCAGGGGCAAATCGATAAGCTGATGACTGAGCGCGGCTACATCAACGTCGATGTGCTCAGCGTCACCGGCGATCACCCGCAACAAGACCAAATGCTCAAAGAGCAGCATCTTGGCGAAGATTTGGTGCGATTTTTCGTTGCCGGTCGTGGCTTGTTTAACCTGCACATCGACGATTACGTCTATGCCGTGTTCTGCGAGAAGAACGACCTGATTTGCGTGCCGGCCGGCACCCGGCACTGGTTCGATAGGGGGGAGCACCCGCATTTCGTGGCGATCCGCCTGTTCAATAACCCGCAAGGCTGTGAAGCCAACTTCACCGGCGACGATATTGCCAGCCAGTTTCCGCGTTTGGAAGACTGACAAAAAACCTGTGGGAGCCAGTCTGCTGGCTCCCACAATTTTTCAGCGCTTTCAGCGTTTACAGCGAATGATAAGTCGGCAGTGCAAATCGCTGCTGGCTCTGCAACATCGAGATTTGCGGCAGTTCGCTGGCCTGTTCGGCAAGGTCGCGGCGAATCGCGCTGATGACCCACGACAGTTGATCGCCATTGTGCAATTGCTGGTAGGAAATCGAGCGTTTGAATTCTCGGCCGTCGCCACGCAGGGTCAGCAGGATTCCACCGTCAGGTCGCGCTTGGGTGGTGACTTCGAAGTTGGAGAACAAAGACGAAAATTTTTCTTGGATCAGGCTCATGTCTATCAGCTCCGTTAGCTCTTGAATGGCAAGCGTGGGGAGAGAGTTGCAGTGATTGTGCCAGTATCCTGTTTTATAAAAATCTTATATAAATCAATAACTTACCAAAAGCATGGATTTTCACTTCCTTGCAAATTGCATGAATAGCCATCGTGCATCCTGCATTTTGCGGGTTTCTCGGCAATTGGATTGAACCATTGGGCAGGCATGCGCTCCTGCATTTCCCGGAACCGTTGCGGTCGACATCGCGGATCGCAGATCAAGATCGCAGATACAAAACATTTCAAAAACCGCGTGTACAGCTCAAGAACCGTTGACGTATTTTCGGGCTCAATCAACGCCGCCCGACAATAAAAAGATCGAACGGGAGCAGCCATGAGCCGCACATCAAGCGACACGATCACCTGGAGCATGATGCTCCGCAAGCTGCCTGCCATCGCCAAAGCCATTCCACGCGTGGTGAAGGGGATGAAGGTAGCCAACGTCAAGGATCCGACCCAACCGTGTGGCCTGGGGTGGAGTTTCGAGCAAGCCACCCTGCGTAATCCTGATGGCCCGGCATTGCTGCACGGCGACGTTTCGCTGACTTATGCGCAGGTCAATCAGTGGGCCAATCGCATTGCCCATCATTTGATCGACCAAGGCATCGGCAAGGGCGACGTGGTGGCGCTGTTCATCGAGAACCGCCCGGAGCTGCTGGTGACAATTTTGGCAGTGGCCAAGGTTGGTGCCATTTCGGCGCTGCTCAATACCTCACAAACCCGCGACACCCTGGTGCACAGCGTGAACCTGGTGACGCCGGCTGCCATCGTTGTCGGCGAGGAGTTGGTCCCGGCGTTTTTGGCAGTGCGCGAGAAACTGTCGATCGATGCGTCGCGCACCTGGTTTGTCGCCGATCAGGACACCTGGAGCCATCCGGGAATTGCCCCGCTCGGATTCATCAATCTGATGACCGCCAGCATCGACGCCAACAGTGAAAATCCGGCAAGCAGCCAGCAGGTTTTTTTCGATGACCCTTGTTTCTACATCTACACCTCCGGAACCACGGGTTTGCCCAAGGCCGGTGTGTTCAAGCACGGGCGCTGGATGCGCAGCTGCGCCAGCTTCGGGATGATTGCACTGGATATGCGGCCCGAGGATGTCGTCTATTGCACCTTGCCGCTGTATCACGCCACCGGATTATGTGTGTGTTGGGGCTCTGCAGTCAGCGGCGCCTCGGGATTCGCCATCCGCCGCAAGTTCAGTGCCAGCCAGTTCTGGAGCGATGTGCACAAGTACCGGGCGACGACCATCGGTTACGTGGGCGAATTGTGCCGTTACCTGGTCGATCAACCGCCCAGTGCCGACGATGGCAAACACGGGGTCAGGAAAATGATCGGCAATGGCCTGCGCCCCGGTGCATGGGCCGACTTCAAGAGTCGTTTTGCGGTGGATCACATTTGCGAGCTGTATGCCGCCAGCGACGGTAATATCGGTTTCACCAACATTCTGAATTTCGACAACACCGTGGGTTTTTCCCTGATGGCGTGGGAGTTGGCGGCGTATGACCACGACAGCGGGGCGCCAATCCGTGGCGCCAATGGTTTCATGCGCAAGGTCGGTAAAGGCGAGCAAGGCTTGTTGTTGGCCAAAATCGACGACAAGGCGCCGCTGGACGGTTACACCGATCCGCAGAAAACCGAGAAAGTCGTCCTCTGCGATGTCTTCGAGAAAGGCGACCGATACTTCAACACCGGTGACCTTCTGCGCAACATTGGCTTTGGGCATGCCCAGTTTGTCGATCGGTTGGGCGACACTTATCGCTGGAAGGGCGAGAACGTCTCCACTACCGAGGTCGAGAACATCCTCCTGCAGTTCCCGCATATTTCCGAAGCGGTGGCTTATGGCGTGGAAATCCGCAACACCAACGGTCGCGCCGGCATGGCAGCCATTACGCCAGCGGAATCTTTGGCGACGCTGGATTTCAGCGAACTGCTGGCCTTTGCCCGTCAGCAGATGCCGAGCTATGCGGTGCCGTTGTTCTTGCGGGTGAAAGTCAAAATGGAGACCACCGGGACGTTCAAGTACCAGAAGACCCGGCTCAAGGACGAAGCCTTCGATCCGGGCAAAACCGGCGATGACCCGATCTACGCCTGGCTGCCTGGTACCGACACTTACGTGCAGGTCACCGGGCAAGTGCTGTCGGACATTCAGGGTGGCAAGCACCGTTATTGAAAACGGCGCCATTGAATGTGGCTATAGGTGCGCATCAGAAAAAAGAAGTGACAGTGTCGGGGCTGCTCGGGAAACTGTCGGCTTTTACGAATGACACAATGGAGTGCCCGATGTCCGACAAAAGCCGCCAGATGACCCCCGAAGAAGCTGCCGAGTTTGCCGAACAGGTATTCAACAAAGCGCGCGAGGGCGATGCGGCCATGATGGCTGCGCTGCTGAGCAAGGGCCTGCCGCCCAACCTGCGCAACCACAAGGGCGACACATTACTGATGCTGGCCGCGTATCACGGCCATGTGGACACGGTGAAAGTGTTGCTGGAACACAAGGCCGATCCGGAAATCCGCAATGACAACGGCCAGAGCCCCATTGCTGGCGCCGCGTTCAAGGGTGACCTGGCGGTGATCAAGGCGTTGGTTGAAGGCGGCGCGCAGGTGGAAGGTTCGTCATTCGACGGCCGGACGGCGCTGATGATGGCTGCGATGTTCAACCGCGTCGAAGTCGTCGATTACCTGATCAGCAAAGGTGCCGACGCCAAAGCCAAGGATGCCAATGGCATTACCGCGCTGGATGCCGCCAGGACAATGGGCGCTACCGATACCATCGCGCAGCTGGAAAAACTGCTGGGCTGATTGCCTCAAAAAGATCGCAGCGTTCGGCGGCTCTTACCAGGGAACGCGTGTTCCTTGCCGGCGCTGCCGTAGGCTGCGATCTTTTCGTTTTTGAGGTTAACCTGCGGTATCCTTCGCGCCCTCAAAATTCCCTCGCTACAGGATTTACCCCATGAAAGCCGCACTCGTCGAACTCATCAGCAAAATCAGCTCCGGGTGCATGGGTGATGACGAAATCCACAAAGTCACTGACGAAGCGGCCCAGGCTTACGCGGATCCTCAAGGTTTTCTGACGGCCAACCCGGACATCAACTACGACGACACCTTCCCGATCCCGTTGGGTGAATGGGTGGTTGTCGGCAGCCTGCCCGAAACCGTGCTGTTCCAGGCCGACACCTACATGGACCTGTTCGCACAGATCGTCGCTTCGTTCGGCCCGGGAGTCGATTTCAACCTCAAGCCCAAGCAGTTGGCCAAGACCGAAGCGCTGACCGCGCTCAATCGCATCCAGGTGCAGATGAGCAGCCTGAACAAGGAAAACGGCGGTTACACACTGATGAACTTCAGCCAATTGCTCGATGACGAGTTGCAGGTCGTGCTGGTCTACGGCAATGACCTGCCGCGGGTGCTGGAGCTGTGCGCCGAAGTCGGCATTGCGGCGGCACCATCCCTCGAAGCGTTGAAAGTCGCCATCCACGTCTGAGGCGGTAAGCTTTCAATAAAAGGGAACCCTGGCCATGGCCGGCTATCCTAAGGGGGCAGATCACTCTTCGGGAGCGTCACTATGGGTTCCACCTTCAACAGCCTGGTTGGCCTGATCATTCTTGCCCTGGACATCTGGGCAATCATCAACGTGCTGAAAAGTGGCGCCGGAACGGGGACGAAAGTCCTCTGGGTGCTGTTGATCCTGTTGCTGCCGGTTTTGGGCCTGATCATCTGGGCAATCGCCGGGCCGCGGGGGAATGTACGGATCTGACCTGATCTCAGGCAGACGTGCCAACCTTGTCGGAACGAACCCGCTCGCGATAGCGGACTATCAGCGCTCAATGGCTGTCCAAAAAACCACTTTCGCGAGCAGGCGCGCTTCTGCGTCTTGAACTGTAATTGATCCAGCGGAACGATTAGCCAGCTACCCAGGTCGAGATAGGTGTAAGCCCATTTGCGGGTTTGATCGAGGAGGCTCCGATGTCCAAGTGGAAAGTCACTTTCGTGGATGATCATGGTGAAACAATCGACGAAGTCTTCGAGTGCGAGGAATGCCCAAGCCATGAGCAGGCCGCCAAACTCATCAAGGAACGACTCCTTCCCGTCGCCGCTGAACTGGATCTGAACGATCTGGAAGGGCGAACCGCCGATGCGGGCGTCAAAAGCCTGAAAACCCAGAACAGCATTCAAATCCTCGGCATCACGCCAAACTGAACACTTCCTGTCACATTCGCAACCAGGCCTTGGCAGCGGCTCTATCTTGGGGCTAATCTGCAAGCGAGATCAGCGAATGGATCGCTAAGGTCTGGTCTTGTCAGCTCCATGCTTGTTTCCCGTCGGCACATCGGTTGCCGAAGCGTTCGCACCATCGGGTTGCGCGCGTCAGGGAGTACGGAAAGTCTATCCATCAGTTTCAGGAGGACGTTTCATGAGCACAGCCTATCAAGAAGACATCAGCAGCAGCGTGTTGCGCCGCATGAAAGAAGGCGGTTTTGATTTTTCACGGTTCCACCCCATCGAGTTCTACGCCATTTTCCCGGACGAGGAGCGGGCACGCAGGGCGGCACGACAGTTCCATCATGGTGAATGCCTGAATGCGCAGATCAGTGTGCGCGACGATGGCGCATGGGCGCTCGAACTGAGCAAAGTGATGTACGCCACCTACGATGACATCGGCGATTTCGAACAGGGTTTCGAAGCGGTGGTCGAGCCCTTGGGCGGCATCATTGAGGGCTGGGGTGTCAAGCAGGAGGTACGAGGGCGACTCGCATAACCTTATGAACAGTTACAAGCATCAGTAACGGCTGACCTTTGGGTTGGCCGTTTTCGTTTTTGATCGCGTATTTGATTCACAACATTTCGCAGAGGCAAAAAAAACCGCCCGAAACGGGCGGCTAAAGGGAAGTTCGGTCAGCTTTTCAGCGAATGAGCGGATTATCCCCAGCGTTAACCGGGCAGTGAAATCAACTCTGACTATGCTGGTGATAGGCGACAACAGCGCCTTGCAATGAAGCGGGGGCGATCAGGTTGGGGCGTTTGCCGCACAGGATTGGTGCGGCGAATCCGCGTTGATAATCCAACCGATTGAAATCAAAGCGTTTATGCCGATGGCACGGGCCTTGCGAAGGCCTGCATGTCCGGGTGACAAGGAGTACGGCATGATCCGCACCTATTTTGATGAGATGTACGATGCCGGCGGCCAGGTCCGCCCGCATTATCGGGAGTTTGCCCGTTGGCTGGCCGAAACGCCTGACGAGCTTTTGGCGCAACGGCGACGCGAGGCCGATCTGTTATTTCATCGCGCCGGGATTACTTTCACGCTCTACGGTGATGAGCAGGGGACAGAGCGCCTGATTCCCTTCGACACCATCCCCCGCAGCATCCCTGCCAGTGAGTGGCGCGTTGTCGAGCGCGGCTGCATTCAGCGGGTCAAGGCGTTGAACATGTTCCTGGCCGATCTCTACCACGAGCAACGCATCATCAAGGCCGGGATCATTCCAGCCGAACAGGTGCTGGCCAACGAGCAATACCAGTTGGCGATGCAGGGGCTGGATTTGCATCGCGATATCTATTCGCACATTTCCGGTGTCGATCTGGTGCGCGACGGTGACGGCACGTACTACGTGCTTGAGGACAACCTGCGGACACCGAGCGGCGTCAGCTACATGCTTGAAGACCGCAAAATGATGATGCGTCTGTTCCCCGAACTGTTCGCGGCACAACGCATCGCCCCCATCGACCACTACCCGAACCTGTTGCTCGACACCCTGAAAAGCTCAAGCCCGATCGACAACCCGAGCGTGGTCGTCCTGACGCCGGGGCGCTTCAACAGCGCATTCTTTGAACATGCATTCCTGGCGCGGGAAATGGGCGTGGAGCTGGTGGAGGGCGCGGACTTGTTCGTGCGCGACGACAAGGTCTACATGCGCACCACCGACGGCCCCAAAGCCGTCGACGTGATCTACCGTCGCCTGGACGATGCGTTCCTCGATCCGCTGGCGTTCAACCCGGATTCGATGCTCGGTGTGCCGGGGCTGCTGTCGTCTTACCGTTCCGGCAACGTCGTGTTGGCCAACGCCATCGGCACGGGGGTGGCGGACGACAAATCGGTGTATCCGTTTGTCACCGACATGATCCGTTTCTATCTGGATGAAGAGCCGATCCTCAAGAACGTTCCCACGTGGCAGTGCCGTAATCCTTCTGAACTTTCCCACGTGCTGGCCAATCTTCCAGAACTGGTGGTCAAGGAAACCCAAGGCTCCGGCGGTTACGGAATGCTGGTGGGGCCGGCGGCGACGGCTGCGGAAATCGAAGCCTTCCGCGCGCGCATCATCGCCAAGCCCCACGCGTATATCGCGCAACCGACGCTGTCGCTGTCGACCTGTCCGACCTTTGTCGAAAACGGTATCGCACCGCGCCATATCGATTTGCGGCCGTTTGTATTGTCAGGCCGTGAAACCCGGGTCGTGCCCGGCGGTTTGACCCGTGTCGCCCTGCGTGAAGGTTCCCTGGTGGTGAATTCCTCCCAGGGTGGCGGAACCAAGGACACCTGGGTGGTCGAGGATTGAAGGAAGCCTGTCATGTTAAGTAGAACTGCCTCGGATTTGTATTGGATGTCGCGTTACCTGGAGCGCGCGGAAAACCTCGCGCGGATGCTCGACATCAGTTATTCGTTGTCACTGATGCCACAGGATGGCCGTGGCAACGGTTTGCACGAACTGGCCATGCCGCTGCTGATTACCGGCACGCTGGACGATTACCTCGAACGCCACGGCGAATTGCACGCCGAGCGGTTGCTGCATTTCTTCGCCCTGGACGCAGCCAACCCGGCCAGCATTTACAGTTGTCTCGGCGCCGCACGGGCCAGTGCCCATGCGGTGCGTGGGCGAATCACCGCCGACATGTGGGAAAACATCAACGCCACCTGGCTGGAAATTCGCGGGATCGCCGAACAAGGCCTCAGCCGCTACGGCATGAGCCGTTTCTGCGAGTGGATCAAGGAGCGTTCCCACCTGTTCCGAGGTGCGTCCTACGGCACCATCATGCGTAACGACGCCTTTCGCTTCATTCGCTTGGGCACCTTTATCGAAAGGGCCGACAACACGTTGCGCCTGCTCGACGCCCGTTACGAAATGGCCGGCGATCAGGCGGAAGCGGTCAGCGACGGCACGGCTCACGCCTATTACCAGTGGAGTGCGCTGCTGCGGGCACTGTCGTCCTTCGAGGCCTACACCGAAATCTACCGTGACGCTCCCGGTGCGCGGCATGTCGCCGAATTACTGTTATTGCGGGCGGATGTCCCGCGCTCCCTGCGCGCCTGCACCGAGGAGATCGACCAGATTCTCGCCCAGCTACCAGGGGCTAACGGCCGGCCCGCGCAACGTCTGGCGGCGGAAATCGACGCGAGGCTTCGTTACACCGGCATCACCGAAATTCTCGACGAAGGCCTGCACGCCTGGCTGACCGAGTTCATCCCGCTGGTGCGCCAGTTGGGCAACGCGATTCACAGTTCCTACCTGGAGGCTGCATGAGACTTTCCATAAGCCACGAGACCACCTATCACTACGAAGATCAGGTGCGGGCGAGCATCCAGTACCTGCGACTGACACCCCACGACAGCGAGCGCCAGCACGTGCTCAGTTGGCAGCTCGACCTGCCGCGCCCGGTGCGTGCGCAACTCGACCCGTTCGGCAACATCCTGCACGTACTGACCATGGACGAACCCCATGAGGCGATCATTATCGGCGCCCGGGGCCAGGTCGACATCGACGAACTGCGCGAAGCCGAGCACGAGAGCCAGTCGGCGCTGCCGTTCCTGCGCTTTACCCGCTTGACCGAAGCTGACGCGGCAATGCGTGCGTTTGCCGAAAAAGAGTGCAAGCAACGTCGGGACCGTACGGCACTGATCGACTTGATGCATGGCCTGAACCAGCACATGACCTACACGCCGGGCGCTACCGAAGTGGACACCAGCGCCGCACAAGCCTTCGCCGGGCGTTCAGGCGTGTGCCAGGACCACACTCACGCATTCCTCGCCTGCGCCCGCAGCCTGGGCATTCCGGCGCGGTATGTGTCGGGTTATCTGTACAGCGAAAACAGCGAGCACCTGGCCAGTCACGCCTGGGCTGAAGCCTGGCTCGATGACGCCTGGTACAGCTTCGACGTGACCAACCAACTGGCGCGCCCCGAACGTCACCTGAAACTGGCGGTGGGCCTTGATTACCTGGATGCCTGCCCGGTTCGCGGCATGCGTCGGGGCGGCGGGTGTGAGCAGATGCATGCCAAGGTCCTGGTGACCCCAACGCCTGCGCCAGTGATTTCCGTGCAACAACAGTAAGCCAGGACACCGCAGAACCCTGTGGGAGCGGGCTTGCCCGCGATTGCGGTGGTTCAGACACTATTTCAGTAACCGGCAGTTCGCCATCGCTGGCAAGCCAGCTCCCACAGGGTGTGAAGTCGGTCGCGAAATCTGTGGCACCACAAATCACTGTGGGGCTTGCCCGCGGCGATCGCCTGCAGGCTGGCTTCCACAGAAATGCATGTCAGGGCTTAACCTTACGCCCTGTCATATGCTTCAAATACCCCACCAACATCTGCAGATCCTCATCCGGCAAAACCTCGGCCGAAAACCCCGGCATTTTTGCCTGCGGCCACTGGCGCAAGCTCTGCGGATCGCGGATGTAGCGCTTGAGGAAGTCAGCGCCGAAATATTCGGTGGGGTTGTACGGAATGTTCAGGTCCGGTCCGAACTGCGCATCCCCGGCACCGTTCAACCGATGGCAGGCCAGGCAGTTTTTCTGGAACAATGCAAAACCCTTGTTGACCGGATCGTCGGCCCTTAACGCAGGGTCCGGCAGCAGGGCAGGGAAGCGCTCGGCCACCGGGGCCAGGCGCTTGATGCTGGCGACTTCGAACGGCCATTGTTCCGGGCTGATATTGCCCGCCCGCGGATCGGTCCAGACCAGATAAAACGGCCCGGCGCTGTGCTTGCCTTCGGAAAGTGGCGGCCAGGGTTTGGCGGGGTCTTCAATTGCCAGCCAGGCGCGAGCTCCCTCGCTGTTGAGCAGGGGCGCAGCCGCCAGTTCAGCGGCAAAACCGTCAAGCGCCACGGCTTGCAGGTGATCGTCAGGCTTGATACCGGTCAACAAGGCGGCCAAGGGCACGGCGCGATAGCTCATGTCGCGCTTGTAGGAAACGTCATTGGCGATGGTAATGGTCTGGATCTGAGGATGCTTGAGCAACTCCTCGGTTTGCCAGGTGCGGCCAACCGCGCCCAGCTCCAGGTTGAGCTGTGCGGCATACGAGGGCGTGCTGAGCAGCAAAGCCCCGAACAGAATGAGCGTTTTCAAAGGATCGCCGTCCATGTCGTGGAAGTGCCCCAAAGGTTGGCACAGCCACGCTGACCCGGGTAGCGAGCCAGTCACATTTTTATGTGGCGATAATTAACTCTGGCGCTTGATTCAGCCGATCACCTTCGTCAGGTTCGGCACGATTAACAACAGCGTGGTGGCGAAAAGAATGAGCCCGGCTTGACGAACTTTCGATTGTTTGAACATGGCTTGACCGCCTTTATTGTTATTTCCTGATGCCTGCCTGCATATCTCCATGACGGCAGCGCGATGCACTTCCTGTAGCACGAGCGCCTCGGCAAAACCCGACGACAACTTCGTACACCTTCACCTTAGAGCCCGCGTCACACTTGGTTTAGATCCATTTAGTATGGTGTTCTCGAAAATCGCTATCAAAACGGCATGAGGCCTATTGCCAGCTTCTTGGGCGGCCTTTTGCTAGACACCTGCGCGTCCTGCACCGGTTCACCGAGCCAGGGATGACCGTCCGTCTGAGCGTGACCGTCAACTTCTGTGAGCGTTGCGGTCATTGAAACCATCGCGCCCTGGGCCAAGAGTGGCAGCTGTGTTTTCCCCATCTGCATCGCGCTTCGAGGACGTCATGACCCAAGCTTTGATTTTCGACGCATTACGCACGCCCCGTGGTAAAGGCAAGGCCGACGGCGCCCTGCACAGCGTGAAACCGGTGAACCTGGTCGCAGGATTGCTCACGGCGCTGCAACAGCGAACGGCCCTGGATACCAGTCAGGTCGATGACGTGGTCCTTGGCTGCGTGACGCCGATCGGCGATCAAGGCTCCGATATCGCCAAAACCGCCGCGCAAGTGGCGGATTGGGACGTCAGCGTAGCCGGTGTGCAGATCAATCGATTCTGCGCGTCCGGGCTGGAGGCGGTGAACCTGGGGGCGATGAAAGTGCGCTCCGGGTTTGAAGACCTGGTGGTCGTTGGCGGCGTCGAGTCGATGTCGCGAGTGCCGATGGGCAGCGACGGCGGGGCATGGGCATTGGACCCTGCCACCAACCTGCACAGCCATTTCACGCCGCAAGGCGTGGGCGCCGACCTGATTGCCACCCTGGAAGGGTTCAGTCGTGAGGACGTCGATGACTACGCACTGCACTCGCAACAGAAAGCCGCGCGAGCGCGGGCCGATGGCTCGTTCAACAAATCGCTGGTGCCAGTGCAGGATCAGAACGGCATCATCCTGCTTGATCATGATGAGTTCATTCGTGCCGAATCGACCCTGGAAGGGCTGGCCAAGCTCAAGCCGAGCTTCGAAATGATCGGGCAGATGGGCTTCGACGCCACGGCGCTGCGGGTCTACAGCCATGTGGAGCGGATCAACCATGTCCACACCCCAGGCAACAGTTCGGGGATCGTCGATGGCGCGGCATTGATGTTGATCGGTTCCGAAGCCAAGGGCCGGGCGCTCGGCTTGCAACCCCGGGCGCGAATCGTCGCCACGGCGGTCACCAGCACTGACCCGACCATCATGCTCACCGGCCCCGCGCCAGCGACGCGCAAGGCGTTGGCCAAGGCCGGGTTGCGGGTAGAAGACATCGACCTGTTCGAGGTCAACGAGGCTTTTGCCTCCGTGGTGTTGAAGTTCATCAAGGACATGGCCGTCGACCCGCAAAAGGTCAACGTCAACGGCGGCTCCATCGCCATGGGCCATCCGCTGGGCGCTACCGGTTGCGCGATCCTCGGCACCTTGCTCGATGAACTGGAGGTGCGGCGTCAGCGTTATGGCCTCGCGACCCTGTGTGTCGGCGGCGGCATGGGCATTGCCACCATCATCGAACGCCTCTGAGCCTCGCCTTCAAGGAACCTGTTTATGAGCCAAGCCATTCGTTACGAAAAGGGCCAGGACCAGATCGTCGTCCTGACCATCGACATGCCGGGCCAGAGCGCCAACACCATGAACGCGGTGTACCGCGAAGCCATGGCAGACTGCGTCGCCCGCCTGGTCAGCGACAAAAACAACATCGCTGGCGTGATCATCACGTCGGCGAAAAAAACCTTCTTCGCCGGCGGTGACCTCAATGAGCTGATCAAGGTCGGCAAACCCGAAGCCAAAGCCTTTTACGACATGGTGCTGACCCTCAAAGGCCAGCTGCGCACCCTGGAGACCCTCGGTAAACCGGTGGTCGCCGCCATCAACGGCGCGGCACTCGGCGGTGGCTGGGAAATCTGCCTGGCCTGCCATCACCGGGTAGCGCTGGACAATCCGTCGGTGCAGCTCGGCCTGCCGGAAGTGACCCTGGGCCTGTTGCCGGGCGGTGGCGGGGTGGTGCGCATGGTGCGCATGCTCGGCCTGGAAAAAGCCTTGCCGTACTTGCTCGAAGGTAAAAAAGTCCGGCCACAGCAGGCGTTGCAGGCGGGATTGATCGATGAACTGGCAGCGGACCACGATCAACTGCTGGCCAAGGCGCGGGCATGGATTCTTGCCAATCCCGGCGCGGTGCAACGTTGGGATGTGAAGGGCTATCAGATTCCCGGTGGCACGCCGTCCAACCCCAAGGTCGCGCAGATGCTGGCGATTGCTCCGTCGATCCTGCGCAGCAAAACCCAGGGCACCATGCCCGCTCCCGAAAAAATCCTCTGTGCGGCAGTCGAGGGTGCACAGGTGGATTTCGATACCGCGCACCTGATCGAAACCCGTTATTTCACCGAACTGACCACCGGCCAAGTGTCGAAAAACCTGATCGGCACTTTCTGGTTCCAACTTAACGAAATCAATGCCGGCGGTTCCCGGCCTCAAGGTTTTGCGCCTTATGCCACCCGCAAGGTCGGCGTGCTGGGTGCGGGCATGATGGGCGCGGGTATCGCGTTTGTCAGTGCATCGGCGGGTATCGACGTGGTGCTCAAGGATCTCAACCTTGCGGCCGCCGAGAAGGGCAAGGCGCACTCGGCCGCGCTGCTGGACAAAAAAGTGGCGCGCGGGCAGATGAGCGTCGAGCAACGTGAAACCGTGCTGGCGCGCATTCATCCCACGGAAAACGATGCCGACCTGGCGGGCTGCGACCTGATCATCGAAGCGGTGTTTGAAGATCGAGAGTTGAAAGCCAAGGTCTCGTTGGCGGCGCAGAAAGTCGTCGGCACGGACGCGGTGATCGCCTCCAATACCTCAACCCTGCCGATCAGTGGTCTCGCCACCGCGGTCCCGGACCAGAGCAAGTTCATCGGTCTGCATTTCTTCAGTCCCGTGGAAAAAATGCCCTTGGTGGAGATCATCAAGGGCGCCAACACCAGCGACGAAACACTGGCGCGCGGCTTCGATTTCGTCCTGCAAATCAAGAAGACCCCGATTGTGGTCAACGACAGTCGTGGTTTCTTCACTTCGCGGGTGTTCGGCACCTTCACCAACGAAGGCATCGCCATGCTCGGCGAGGGCGTCAGCGCTGCGATGATCGAGACCGAAGCGCGCAAGGCCGGCATGCCTGTCGGTCCTCTGGCGATCTCTGACGAAGTTTCACTCAGCTTGATGAACCATATCCGCCAGCAAACCGCCAAAGACCTTCAGGCAGAAGGGAAACCGCTGATCGAGCACCCGGCGTTTGCCGTGATTGACTTGTTGCTCAACGAATACAAGCGGCCGAGCAAGGCCGCCGGGGGCGGTTTTTACGAGTATCCAGCCGGTGGCCAAAAACATCTTTGGCCGGAATTGAAAACCCGTTTCGAGAAGGCCGAGGGACAGATTTCACCGAAGGACGTACGCGATCGCCTGCTGTTCGTTCAAGCCATCGAAACCGTACGCTGCGTGGAGGAAGGTGTGCTGACCTCGACGGCTGATGCCAACGTCGGATCAATCTTCGGTATCGGTTTTGCCCCCTGGACCGGTGGCGCGCTGCAGTTTATCAACCAGTACGGGATCAACGATTTCGTCGCGCGTGCCCAATACCTGGCCGGGCAATACGGCCAGCGCTTCGCACCACCGGCGCTATTGCTGGAAAAGGCTGCCAAAGGGGAGGCATTCTAAGGGACAGGTGACGCACCGAAGGGCTTGCCTTGATACCGTGTTTCAAGGCAGGCTCTGGGGTGTGCATTATTCCCATCACGTGTCAGGTATTTTTTATGTCGTTACGCATCTGCATTCTGGAAACCGACAACCTGCGTCCGGAATTGGTCGACCAGTATCAGGGCTACGGGCAGATGTTCAAGCGCCTGTTTTCGCAGCAACCGATTGCCGCCGATTTCACGATCTACAACGTGGTGCAGGGTGAATACCCGAGCGATGACCTGACCTTCGACGCTTACCTGGTCACCGGCAGCAAGGCCGATTCCTTCGGCACCGACCCATGGATTCAAACCCTCAAGGACTATCTGCTGACCCGCTACAAGCGCGGCGACAAACTGTTGGGCGTGTGTTTCGGCCACCAGTTGCTGGCCTTGTTGCTCGGCGGCAAGAGCGAACGCGCGAGCCAGGGCTGGGGCGTCGGCACGCACAAATACAAACTCGCCGCCAAGGCACCGTGGCTGAACCCGGTGCGTGAAGAGTTGACCCTGTTGATCAGCCATCAGGACCAGGTCACCTCATTGCCGGAAAACGCCACGGTGATTGCATCCAGCGATTTCTGCCCGTTTGCCGCGTACCACATCAACGATCAGGTGCTGTGCTTCCAGGGCCATCCAGAATTCATTCACGACTATTCCCGCGCCTTGCTGGAGATCCGTCAGCAAGCGCTGGGCGAGCAGGTGTATTCGAAAGGTATCGCGAGCCTGGACAGCGAGCACCACGGCACCACGGTAGCCGAGTGGATGATGCGTTTTGTGGCGCACAAGCCAGAAACCGTTTAATCAGTTAATACCTCGCTTGCGCAGGACTATTGCAATACCTGTGCGAGCGAGGCTTGCTTGCGACCGAGTGCGAAGCATTCGCCGAGAATTCAAAGCCAACCCGACTTCTTGAAACTCGTCCATAAACCCACGCAACCCACCGCAATAAACCCCAGCACACCGAAGTAACCGTAATGCCAGGTCAGTTCGGGCATGTTCTGAAAGTTCATCCCGTAGATCCCTGCCACCGCGGTCGGGAACGCCAGGATCGCCGCCCATGCAGCGAATTTGCGCTGCACCACACTTTGGCGCGACGCCTCCAGCAGCACCCCAACTTCGATGGTCTGGCTGGCGATATCCGCCAGGGTCGTCAGGTCTTCCAACTGCCGAGTTACATGAATCTGCACATCGCGGAAATATGGGCGCATGTTCTTGTCGATAAAGGGAAAGTTCAGTTTTTGCAGTTCCTCGCCGATCTCCACCATGGGCGCCGCATAACGGCGCAGGCGCAGCACATCGCGGCGCAGGCTGTGAAGATTCTGGATGTCACGTTCATTCAACGAGCCACACATGACGTTGCGTTCCAGCTCATCGATCCTGGCGTGAATCGCTTCGCCCATCGGCTGGTAGTTTTCAATCACGAAATCGAGGATGGCGTAGAGGACGAAATCTTCCCCGTGCTCCAGTAACAGCGGGCGCGCTTCACAACGCTGTCGGACGTAGGCGTAGGACGCCGAATGACCGTTACGCGCAGTGATGATGTAACCATTGCCGGCAAAAATGTGGGTCTCGATGAACTTGAGTTTGCCGTCTTCCATAATCGGAGAGTACGTGACGATGAAGAGCGCATCGCCGAACGTTTCCAGTTTCGGGCGACTGTGTTTTTCCAGGGCGTCTTCGATGGCCAGTTCGTGCAGGTTGAACTGGCGTTGCAGGTTGTACAGTTCCTCTTCGTTCGGCTCTTCAAGGCCGATCCAGACAAAGTGACCAGGCTTTGCAGCCCAGGCCGCGCCTTCGTCGAGGGTAATATTGGTGACCTTTTTACCCGCGCTATAAACCGCAGCAGCAACAACTCTACCCATGGTCTTGGTTCACTTCTTCTTGGCAGCTTCAATTGGCAAATGGCCGTGGCAGGCATGTTCAGCTTAGCCTTGTCTGCTGCTTGAGAGTCAGTGAAATCTGCACAGTTCACCGGCAAAAGAAAACCCGCACAGGGCGGGTTTCTTTTCAGGCCGATTGCAGTTGCCGGTCCATCGAATCGATGCATTCGCGCATCTGTTCACGACACTGGGCCATCAGCATCGGCATGTCATCAAGGCTTAAGCCTGCGGTGGGAATCGCTGGCAACGAACGGATCAGAATTTTCCCACTGCGCCAGCGGTTCAATCGCATGTGCTTGACGTAGCTACTGACACACACCGGCACGATCGGCACTCCCGCGGCAATGGCCATCTGGAACGCGCCTTTCTTGAACGGCAGCAACGCTTCGCCCAGATTGCGCGTGCCTTCCGGGAACACCCAGATCGAGGTGTCTTCGTTTTGCAGGGTGTGGGTGGTGGTCAACATCGACTGGCGGGCCTTCTGCGCATTGCCACGGTCGATCAAAACGTTACCGGCCAGCCAGAACAACTGACCAAACAACGGGACCCACTTCAGACTCTTCTTGCCGATGCACACGGTGCGGCGGGGGACTACGTTGCCGAAAACGAACAGGTCGTAGTTGGACTGGTGGTTGGCAATGATCACGCAACTGTCGGGTTTATCCATCAACGGCCCGACTTCGGCCTTCACCCGCAAACGCAAAATACACATCGCCGGCCACGCATAAAGGCGTGCGCACAGGCGGCTGTTGTCCGGATTGAACGGACGACACAGGCCGAGAATGACGCCCAGCACACCCGCTACAACAAAGTGCAGGCCCATCAATGACATACGTAAAACAAACAGCATTTTCAGGCCCCACCGGGACAAAAGGTGGCGCAGTGTACGGATGTGCACTGTTTTCGGCAATTGCGGCTATAGAGTCGGAAGATGGCCGATGTTTGAGTACATGTTTCTGAATCTTGGGTAAGACGTGTTCTAGAGCGGTTACCTGCTTTTCGTCGATGCCTGAATGAAAAAGCCCGACACGACGGTCGGGCTTTTCGCTGACGCGGAGCCGGGCTTAACCCAAATGCTCCTGGTCCTGGATGATGGCGTTGTCCAGAGCCTCCAGCAACGATTTGCGAACCTTCAACTTGGTGTTCTTGTGGGCCGTCATGTTGATCTTCTTCAACTGACGAGCCGCCGCCAGCGCAGCGCTTTGGAGCTCTTCGGCTGCTACCACCACGTCGAGGAACCCGGCATCCACAGCGGTTTGCGGATTGAACATTTCACCGTTGACCACCGAACGTTGCAGCGCCGCTTTGCTCAGGCGATCACGAGCAATCTCGATGCCGGCATGGTGCATGGTCATGCCGATCTGCACTTCGTTCAGACCGATGCTGAACGGGCCTTCGACACCGATGCGATAATCGGCCGACAACAACAGGAACGCACCCTTGGCTACGGCATGCCCAGGGCAGGCCACGATTACCGGGAACGGATGCGACAACAGGCGGCGGGCCAGCGTCGAGCCGGACGTCACCAATGCCACGGCTTCTTTAGGGCCGGACGTCATCACCTTCAAGTCATAGCCACCGGACAAAATCCCTGGCTGCCCGGTAATGATCACCACCGCGCGATCAGTCACCGCCTGATCCAGCGCAGCGTTGAAGGCGGCAATCACGTCCGGGGAGATGGCATTGACCTTGCCATTGCTCAAGGTCAGGGTCGCGATACCGTCTTCGAGATGGTAGGAAATCAACTCACTCATGACGCTATTCCTTTCAGTAAAGTAGGGCAGACGTTACTCACCGCCACCGGCCAGGTAAAGCACCGTGACTGACCCACCAGTCACCCTTTACCCGCCCGGCAAGCGTAGCCCGCCGCACCTGCCGCGCATTCCCCTCTATATAGAGGTGGGCGCGAAGCCGGAGATTGGCCGGTTTGCCATGTCTTTGAGCGATCGCAATCGGGCAACTGCGTTAACCGCATGAAAATTCTGAAAAAAATGTTTGCCATCAGAAATGCTTTCGACTACATTAGCGCGCCTCGACAGACAGAACATGTTTGAAGAGATACGGTGAAGTGTCCGAGTGGCTTAAGGAGCACGCCTGGAAAGTGTGTATACAGGAAACTGTATCGAGAGTTCGAATCTCTCCTTCACCGCCAAATTCGATGTAAACAAAACCCCTGGTTTCGAAAGAAACCAGGGGTTTTGTTGTTTCTGGTGGTTGAATTTCCAAAGTAGATACGAAGGTGCTTCTGAATTTGATGTAGGACGTTGGATCGACGTGTAGGACGGTGCGTTGGAAATCCGTGCATTCAGACGCCTGGATAGATTCAGCTCTTGATAAAGGCATTCCCGCAGGGGATTCGTTTTGTGCCTTCGTTAGGGTACAAGATGAATCAAAGGGCAGCGCAACCTGGATTGCCCCTTCATCAGGACGGATACGCGTACGTGATGCAGGAACTCACCATGAAGCAGGCAGAGCTGGAAAAGATTCATGTGGAGATCGTCAAGCTGATGGCGCAGCAGCGCAAGTTGAACGCTGAGGCTGGCAAGATGACCCGAGAAACTTTCTGGTACCCGGTTGCGGTCGCTACAGGGCTGATTGGCACAGTGGCGACGGTCACTGCGGTGTTGGTCAAGCTCCTCTGATTCCACGTCTGTCATACGCTCCCGATCAGAGTTGGCGACGCAGCATTCATGTCGCGCAGCGTGCATGCGCTTCAATATTTGAATAAACAGGAACCCCAATGATCACCACTACCACCCATTCCATCGAAGGTCGGCAAATCACTGCTTACCTCGATATCGTCAGTGCCGAGTCGGTGCAGGGCGTCAACGTGATTCGCGATATGTTTGCCGGGATGCGGGATATCTTTGGTGGGCGCTCGCAGACGCTGGAGCGCGCATTGAAAGAAGCGCGCATCCAGGCCACTGAAGAGATCAAGGAGCGGGCGCGGGCGCTGCAGGCGGATGCGGTGGTGGGGCTCGATTATGAAATCAGCATGCCGGCCGGGAAGGGTGGGATGGTGGTGGTTTTTGTCACGGGTACGGCGGTCAAGCTTCGGTGATTGGCATTTGGCCACTCGTCGGGCGCGCTACGATCTGAACGGCAAGTCCAGTAATGACCGGCTAGTCTCAAAATCCTTGGTGATCGATATTTTTTCAGGCAATTGGGCTTGCCGGTGTCGATCCCGCTTTTGAGCAGAGGGGTGAAGAGATGGCTGATCCGTATATTGAAGACGACGGCGCAGAGTATCCGATCAACAACTATGTACAGTGCGGCCAGACGCAGTATGTAGCCAGCTTTGGTGAGGACCAGACCGAGGTAGACAAGATCAAGACCCGGGCTTGTCGGGTGCTGAAGGGCAAATTCCTGCCCAGGGTTTCGGCGCCGACCAGGAAATAATGGACATTGAGCAGACCCCGTCATCGAGCGGGGTTTTTTATGCGGGTGACATTGTGTGAATGTTTTTTTAACCCGGTTTTTTTTCACAAAGTTTTCACAAGGACCTACGTAGGCTCAACTCATCCGTTAGAAGCAACACCCTGCCCGTTCCCCAGCGGGCTTTTTTTTGCCTGTCATAAAACCTTTCCGAAAAATGCTGTCCAACCGTCGCTAATAACGAGGTTGAGCGCGCGCATGTCTGGACATTTTCTCCTCTAAAGCATTCAATCTCGCCCCTTTCGTTTACACCCCTATTTTTGAGGTTTTTGTCATGCGTTTCACACTGCCTGCTCTGGTTCTGGGTCTTCTGGTTGCTCAAGGTGCAATGGCTGGTGACGGCACTGCCGCCATCGGTGGCGGTTTGGGCGGTGCGCTGGGTAACGTCGTAGGCCAGAGCATGGGCGGCAGCACTGGTGCAGCCATTGGTGCTGGTGTTGCAGGCGCAGCGGGCAGTGCGGTTGCGGCTAAAAAAGGCCACCGTACCAGCGCTGCCATCGGCGGTGGCGTGGGTGCTGCCGGTGGTTCGGTGATCGGCAACAGCTTGGGCGGCAAGACCGGTTCGACCATCGGTGCAGGCCTGGGTGGCGCTCTGGGCGGCGGCGTAGGCAGCAACCTGGCCAAGGGTCACAAGCGTCACTGATCATAAATGATGTTTCGAAAGAGCCCGGCCTAATGCCGGGCTTTTTGGTTATTGAACGTTTCTCGGTGTAATCCCTCCAATCTTGCATACCCCCGAAGAATGAGGCGTGCCATGAACCCGAAAACCAAAGGCGATGCAGTTGTAAGCCTGAGTGCTCTACGTATGAAGTTGCCCGCGATTGTTTTTGGATTGTTCCTCTCTCAAGCGGCGTTGGCGGCCGGTGACGGTACGGCAGCGGTAGGTGGTGGACTTGGCGGTGCACTGGGCAACGTAGTCGGTGGTCAGATGGGTGGCAGCACCGGGGCCGCCATTGGTGCCGGTGTGGGCGGCGCGGCCGGTAGTGCGGTTGGCGCGGAAAAAGGTAGCCGGACGGAAGCAGCGATTGGTGGTGGTCTTGGTTCGGCAGGTGGCTCGGTAATCGGCAACAGCATTGGCGGCAGGACGGGTTCTACCATCGGCGCAGGCCTGGGCGGTGCAGCTGGAGGCGCCGTTGGTAACAATTTGGGGGATGGCAACGACAGCTCCCATTCTGGCGGCGGACATAAACACAAGAACAAGCACAAGAACAAACACAAAAATCATTGATACAGCGTGTATCAATGTAAGAACCCGGCCAAGCGCCGGGTTTTTCATTTCTGGCTATACCTCAGGAACGTTTTGGCAGTCAGTTGCCTCGAACTTCATACACCCCTGCACAATTGAGGTTCGCCATGACTCCCGAAACCGAAGGCAATGAAGAGAAAGGCCCGAGCGGTTTGCCCTTTATCAACGACCCCGGCAACGAAGACCCTGGTTCCCTGATGGACGATGCGACCGTACCGCTGAACGACTCCGATGACGCCGGCGACGTCGGAAACCTCGAGTTTGAAGATGAGGATGAAGACGGGGAAGAGGATTGATTGCGCGCCACTGCGGCGGTGACCGGTTGTCTTGCAGATAGAACCCGGTGCCTTGTGGATATCTCAAACGTTCAGAGCCTGCATTTCAGGCTCTTTGCGAGGTGCACCATGATCCCTGACCCGAAAGATTCCGACATCGACGACACCCCGGAGTATCCGCTGCCTTCACCGACCGATCCCCTGAGCCGTGACCAGCGCCCACCCGACGAGGATGCCGGGATCGAGCAAGTTCCCTACGAAGATGTGAAGCGCACGGATGTTGAGGCCATCCCCAAAGACCCGGACATTGCCGGCAAGGATAATTCGGGCGAACCCAGTTAATGTTCCTACGCCACATAGCCGCTCGTCGATTGAGCGGCACCCTTGAAAAGTGGCTGCTGCCAGAAATCAGGTAAGCACTTTCTGAGGATATTCGTCATGAACAGGTCGACATTGACTGCGGTGACGGTAGTCGGGTTGTTGTCGCTGGGTTCTGTGTTGGTGTATGCCGGCAACGACGCGCCCGTCGACAAGGGCGGGATGCCGCCGTCTACGGAAATGAACGCGGGTGCCGGCCCCGAAAATGCGTTGCCACCGGGGTCGATTGAGAGTGGGAATGGGGGGGATGCGGATGGGGGTAGTATTAGTTCGGAGACGAGAAAAGGCGCAGGAAACGGACAGACAAGTAGTGAAAATGATGGAGCGAATGACACAGAAGGGAAGAAGGGTCGTTAGTGTGATGCAGAGAGGGGTGTGTCAGAGCCCGGCGGTTTGCTGGGCTTCTTGCATTAGTTGATATTCATCAACAATAAGATAGTGTGTTCGCTACGATTTAAATGTTCCTATCTCCTCAATGAGTCAAGCCAATTTCTATAGAATTCTCTTTGTTGTTCAATGTCATTTGTGATGTCAGCTTCTTCATAGTCGAAAATGTTAACAATGTCTGCAGGCTCACTCGGTACTTCCAAGCGAAGCTCATACGCCACTAGTCCAGAGGACATTTGTGAAGACATCCTCGACGGATGAACGTTGAGCTTGGCTCCTTTACATAAGAATTTTGTTTCTGGAAAGTCGGCTCTTATTAGCCCGAGACACTCATACAAATCATGGGCTTCATATGTTTTTTTCGAATCGTTTTCCAAAGTCATGGTTAATGTCCGATTTTGCCTGTCACATTCGATCAGTGCCTTCTGAGTAATTCCGTTTTTTTTAGTAACTACTTCAACTATTTTCATGGCCACTTCCTGTAGGGATTAGGAATGGAATAACCCTCATAGCTTCCATCGGCACGTACCGGGGTAGCACCAAGGATATCTTTACTATCTATCCCACCTGGCATGGCTATTTCCTTTTCGTTCTTATGAGGTGAGAGCAAGCCAAGTTTTTTATTTACATCTATTCCTCGAATGTTTTTTATTGCATAAACGAATCCATCTTCAAAGCCATAGCTGGTTGCGAATTTTACGGCCTCAGTTTCGGAGGTTGAAGTACTGACAAAAAAACTCGGAGGGTTTCGGTTGTCTCGTGCGTGTAAGTAGATGTCCATACTCATTCCCAAAGGTTCAAATCCGCTTTCGAAAATCTCCCAAGACTCTCGAGAATCTCCACGATACAGATAACGATTCCTGGCGGTTGGAGAGGGCGTGTTTGGCATCCCCTCATCAACCTTAACCATCCCCGCCGAATTCGCCGGCCTATTACATCCACCGGTACCCGGACAATCACTCAACCCCAACGGATCCACCCACCCCGTCGGGTTCGGCGTATACCGATACGGGTTCAACCCGCCGGCCAGCTTCACCGGGTCCGGTG
>NZ_RCOE01000290.1:0-4311 GCF_004321495.1 Pseudomonas sp. Sample_10 | reverse complement strand
TTTCAGTACGGCTTCACCTTCGATGAAGAAGTGGCCGATGACGACACCATCGTCGAGCGCGAAGGTGTGAGTCTGGTGGTCGATCCGATGAGCTTCCAGTATCTGGCAGGCGCCGAGGTGGATTATCAGGAAGGTCTGGAAGGTTCGCGTTTCGTTATCAAGAACCCGAACGCAACCACTACCTGTGGCTGTGGTTCTTCTTTCTCGATCTGATCAGCACTCCAGCATCACTCAACGCCGCATGGCCGCCAGGCCCTGCGGCGTTTTGCTGTCCGGGCTTTATGCAGGATAGATAGCGCCAAGGACGCGTAGCCCGCGCGCGCCGGTCACACTTGGGCGATTGGCGGCGATGCCTTCGAGGCAGCAGTGAGCGAGCCAGGCAAATGCCATGGCTTCGACCCAGTCGGGATCGACGCCATAGGTTGATGTACTGCTGACTTTCGCCTTCGGAAGCAGGCCGGCCAAACGACTCATCAGTGTGGCGTTATGCGCGCCACCGCCGCAGACCAGCACTTCTTGTGTGTCTGTCTGGGCGCCTTGCAATGACTCGGTGATGGTCAATGCGGTCAGTTCAAGCAGCGTTGCCTGCACGTCTTCGGCAGCGAAGGGCGGGAGGTGCGCGAGGTGTTGCATCAACCATGGCAGGTTGAACACTTCCCTGCCGGTGCTTTTCGGGCCTTGGGTGACGAAGAATGGATCACTGAGCAGCGCCTTCAACAGCGTGGGTTGGACCTTGCCACTGGCGGCCCATTGGCCGTCACGATCATAGCTGTCGCCACGTTGCTGATGAATCCAGGCATCGAGCAGTACGTTGCCCGGGCCGCAGTCGAAGCCGCTAACCGGCTTGCCGGGTTCGATCAGGCTGAGGTTGCTGAAGCCGCCGATGTTGAGCACCGCGCGGTTGCCGGGCTGCGCATCGAACAGAGCTTCATGAAAGGCTGGGACCAGCGGAGCACCTTGACCGCCAGCGGCCACATCCCGACTGCGGAAGTCGCTGACCACGGTAATACCTGTCAGCTCGGTCAGCAGCGCGGGATTACCGATTTGCACCGTGAAACCGCGCGCAGGTTCATGGCGAATGGTTTGGCCATGGCTGCCGATCGCGCGAATATCGTCACGGGTAAGGTGCTGTTGAGTGAGGAGGGCGTTGATGCCCTGTGCCGCGAGTTTTACCCAGTTCTGCTGGGCGATGGCGGAGCGGGCAATTTCGTCCGGACCGCTGGCGCACAGGCCAAGCAGTTCTGTGCGCAAGGAATCGGGCATGGGAATGTAGAGGGTGGCGATCAGCCTGATCGCCGAGGTCTGCTCGACCAGGGCAATGTCCAGGCCATCAAGACTGGTCCCGGACATCACACCTATATAAAACGGCATGACTCAGCGCTTCGCCGAAGCTAGCTGGGTGGCTTTTTCCTGGTCCATACGCGCCATCAGCGGTTGGCTCTGTGCCAGGAAGCGTGCGCGTTCTGCTTTGGAAATCGGATCGGCCATCGCGACTTTCTGGCCCAGTGGGTCGACGTGCACGCCGTTTACCTGGAACTCGTAATGCAAATGCGGACCGGTGGACAGGCCGGTGGTGCCGATGTAGCCGATCACCTGGCCCTGTTTGACTGAGCCTCCGGTCTTGATGCCTTTGGCAAAGCCTTGCATGTGGCCATACAGCGTGCGGTAGCTGTTGCCGTGCTGCAGAATCACGGTGTTGCCGTAACCCCCGCGGCGGCCGGCCAGCAATACTTTGCCATCACCCGCAGCCTTGATCGGCGTACCGCGCGGAGCTGCGTAGTCCACGCCTTTGTGAGCGCGGATCTTGTTCAGGATCGGGTGTTTGCGACCCATGGAGAACTTCGAACTGATGCGGGCGAAATCTACCGGAGTCCGGATGAACGCCTTGCGCATGCTGTTGCCATCGGCGGTGTAGTAGCTGCTGTTGCCTTGTTTGTTGGTGTAACGCACGGCGGTGTAGGTCTTGCCGCGGTTGGTGAAGCGTGCAGACAGGATTGGGCCGTTGCCGACAGCTTTGCCGTTGACCACTTTCTGTTCGTAAATCACGTCGAACTCGTCACCCTGGCGAATATCCTGGGCGAAGTCGACGTCGTAGCCAAATACACTGGCCATGTCCATGGTAAGGCTATGGGACAGGCCGGCACGGGCTGCGGATTGTGAAAGCGAACTGTTGATGACGCCGTGAACATACGCGGATCGCACCGTTGGCTTGGCGGTGATCCGGTTGAACATGTAGCCCTTGTCAGTCTTGCTCAGGGTGATGGTTTCAAGGTCGCTTACCTTGCTGTGCAGGCTGCTCAGCTGGCCATCCGGACTCAATTCGAATTCGAGTTTTTGCCCGTGCTTGAGTTGGCTGAACTGCTTGGCCTGCTTGTCGCTGGCGAGCACGTCATGTACCGAAGTGGCCGGAAGACCGACCTTCTCGAAAAGTGTAGAGAGCGTATCGCCCTTCGAAACGATCACTTCCCTGTGGTTGGGAGCCTTCTTTTCTTCGGCGACCGCTACAGCAGGGGCGGGTTCCGGTGCGGCTTCAGCCGTTTGCGGTGTGTCTTCGACGCTGTTTTCGATCTGTGCGAAAGGAGAAGCTGCCGGCTCATTTGTGGCTTGAACGGCTTCAGCAGCGTCTTGATCTTGTGTCAGTTGTTCAGCAGGGCTTTCCAGTTCAAGACTCAGCGTCGTCTTTTTGGCTTCAACATCACTGGAAGGAAATACCAGAAGCGCCAGGCTCAAAAGGGCGGCGATGCCGCTCGCAGCGAGCAGGTGGGTCTTCGGGTAAAGCGGCGGCGCTTTAGACGATTCTTTGGTCATAAGTAGTTTTTTGACTTTGAAAAGATGAATTGGAAAAGATGAATGACATGATGAAGATGAAATAACTGTATAAAATATAACCAAATCATCTCTGAAGCAAGTCTGCGAACGTTCTGTCCGTGGATTGGCGTCCGTGCGCCGGGCAAAACTTGTATTTGGTGCGCGATCTTGTATGGTTGTTCCCCTTTGAATCTGAGCCTTGCGGGTCTGTTATGAAGTCGGTTGAAGAGCAGCTAGCGCTGATCAAACGTGGTGCAGAAGAACTGTTGGTCGAGTCCGAGCTGGTGGAAAAGCTCAAGCGCGGCCAGCCGCTTCGTATTAAGGCAGGCTTCGATCCGACCGCGCCGGATTTGCACCTGGGTCACACCGTGCTTATTAATAAGCTGCGCCAGTTCCAGGAGCTGGGGCATCAAGTGATCTTCCTGATCGGTGACTTCACCGGGATGATTGGCGATCCGAGCGGCAAGAGTGCAACGCGTCCTCCGCTGACTCGTGAGCAGGTTCTGGAGAACGCTGAGACCTACAAGACTCAGGTATTCAAGATTCTCGATCCTGCCAAGACTGAAGTGGCCTTCAACTCCACCTGGATGGACCAGATGGGGCCGGCCGATTTCATTCGCCTGACTTCCCAGTACACCGTGGCTCGCATGCTCGAGCGCGATGACTTCGACAAGCGCTACACGACCAATCAGCCAATCGCTATTCACGAGTTCCTGTATCCGCTGGTTCAGGGTTACGACTCGGTCGCCTTGCGTGCGGATGTCGAGTTGGGTGGTACTGATCAGAAATTCAACCTGCTGATGGGGCGCGAGCTACAGCGTGGGTATGGTCAGGAGGCTCAATGCATTTTGACCATGCCGTTACTCGAAGGCCTGGATGGCGTGAAGAAGATGTCCAAGTCTTTGGGCAACTATGTCGGTATCCAGGAAGCGCCGGGAGTCATGTACGGCAAGCTGGTTTCCATTCCGGATGCGCTGATGTGGCGTTATTTCGAGCTGCTGAGCTTCCGTTCCATGGATGAGATCAATGCATTGCGTGCTGATGTCGAGGCGGGCGCTAATCCGCGTGACATCAAGATCAAGCTGGCTGAAGAGATTGTTGCTCGTTTTCACGGTGAAGAGGCCGCCGCCAATGCTCACCGCGGAGCCGGGAATCGCATGAAGGATGGCGAGTTGCCGGATGATCTGCCTGAGATCGAATTGACTGCCGCAGAGGACATGCCGATCGCAGCTGTCCTTAATAAGGCTGGCCTGGTGAAGAACTCGGCCGTGGCGCGAGATCTACTTGGGTCTGGTGGTGTGCGTGTAGATGGTGAGGTCGTGGATCGCACCTTTATCTATGCACTGGGCGCGACCCATGTTTGCCAGGCAGGTAAAAAGGCATTTGCGCGTATTACGCTCAAATCCGAATAAACCTGAAATAAGGGGTTGACGGCGAATTTTAGAAGCCTATAATTCGCCCCACTTCCGGCGCAGTCGAAACGGAAAACTCCTTGGTAAACAA
>NZ_RCOE01000234.1:0-922 GCF_004321495.1 Pseudomonas sp. Sample_10 | reverse complement strand
CTGCGGATCGAGGTTATCCAGTGCCCGATTTACCGCCAGTTCTCCCAGCATGATGATCTGCGCGATCCCCAGCAGGGCATTGCGCTGGGGGCCTTCGACGAACCCGGCAAGGTCACTGGCCATGACACTGGCCGAGGCCAGGGATTCACAGGCATGGGCCAACAGCGTTTCGGTATTGATATCCAGGACGATGGTGAACATGGCGCTGGGTTGGTGAGTTGGGGACGGGGCTTTCGGTGGGTTGAGGTGGGAGTCCAACGCCCGGTCGGCGGCTTCGTGGAGTTTTTTGGAGTTGGGGGAATCGTAGGGCGAAACGGTGTCGGTTTCAGGGGGATTTGGGGTGGGTTTGAACATGGTAAAACTCCTTGATCAATGGAGCCGCCACACATCGCTGCTAAACGAAAAGGTGGCGGCTGTACGCGGGTTAGCAGACCAGGGATCAAGGAACCCGGCGCACCGAAGTGCCCCACGCACAGCCACCATGACGCAGACTTGCCTGAACTCCGAGTGCGCAGACAGATCAAAGGGTGACACTGGCGAGCCTTGAAATTTACCGAGCTGCTAAACCCGATCGCTGGAAAAGTAGCGACACGAGAACGATAGAGACAAGGGCCAAGGCGCACAAGCCGGCGGATTCTGGCGTAGTTGTAGGTAACGACGCAAGGCAACGTAGCTTTCAGGAAGCAATCTTGAACGCTTTTAAACATGCCGTAGGGATTGGTTGGCTGTCAGGCCGCTATCGCTGGCAAGCCAAGCTCCCACAGGTTTTGTGGTCTATGCCGATTCAGCAGACGAAAACATCCATTGTAGGAGTGAGCCTGCTCGCGATGGTCGTTAACGATGACGCGGGCTATCTGAATGTCCGTGTCGCCCAATCGTTTTTCGCGAGCAGGCTCGCTCCTACAGGGATCGGGCACATCTG
>NZ_RCOE01000186.1:0-38096 GCF_004321495.1 Pseudomonas sp. Sample_10 | reverse complement strand
GGAACTCGGCGCGCACCACGTCCACCAGCGCCAGCCAGGAAAACAGCGCCATGATCCCCAGCAGCCACCAGAAATTCGGTTCGACGAACCCCGACAGAATAATCAGCAAGTACAGCACCGGCAGCCCGGACCAGACTTCCAGCAACCGCTGCCCGAGCAAATCCACCCAACCACCGTAATAGCCTTGCAAGGCGCCCGCGGCGATGCCGATCAGTGCACTGACAACGGTCAGCATCAAGGCAAACAGAATCGACACCCGAGCGCCAAAAATAACCCGGGCCAGGACGTCCCGGGCCTGATCGTCGGTGCCCAGCCAGTTGACGTGCGAAGGCGGGCTCGGTGCGGGTTTGTTCAGGTCATAGTTAGGCGTGTCATCACTGAAGGGAACCGGCGGGAACAGCAGCCATCCGCCGTCTTTCTTGATCAGTTGCTGCACATAGTCGCTACGGTAATCGGCCTGGAACGGCAGTTGACCGCCGAACTCCTGCTCGGTGTAGCGCTTGAAGACAGGGAAATACAACGAGCCCTGGTAACTGACTACCAGCGGTTTGTCATTGGCGATCAGCTCGCCACCCAGGGTCAGCAAAAACAACCCGACAAACAACCACAGCGACCACCAGCCACGGCGGTTTTTCTTGAAACGCTCGAAACGACGTCGGCCTAAAGGTGAAAGCTTGAACATCAGGCGTTCCTCGCGGCGAAGTCGATGCGCGGATCGACCAGGGTGTAGCACAGGTCACCCACCAGTTTTATCAATAGACCGAACAGGGTGAAGATGAACAGCGAGCCGAACACCACCGGATAGTCTCGTGAAACGGCCGCTTCGTAGCTCATGCGGCCCAGGCCGTCCAGAGAGAAGATCACTTCGATCAGCAGTGAGCCGGCAAAAAACACGCTGATGAACGCCTGGGGAATCCCTGACACCACCAGCAACATGGCGTTGCGGAAGACGTGGCCGTACAGCACGCGGCGTTCGCTCAAGCCTTTGGCGCGGGCGGTGACCACGTACTGGCGGGTGATTTCATTGAGGAACGAGTTTTTGGTCAGGATGGTCAGGGTCGCGAAACCGCCGATCACCAGCGACGTCACCGGCAAAACCAGGTGCCAGAAATAGTCGGCAATTTTGCCCAGGGTCGTCAGCGACTCGAAGTTGTCCGACACCAGCCCGCGCACCGGGAACCAGTTCAGTGACGTGCCGCCGGCAAAAACCACGATCAGGAACATGGCGAAGAGAAACGCCGGCATCGCGTAGCCGATGATGATTGCGGTACTGCTCCAGATATCGAAATGACTGCCGTGGTGCACGGCCTTGCGGATGCCCAGCGGGATCGATACCAGATAAGTGATCAAGGTTGCCCAGAGGCCGAGGGAAATGGTCACCGGCATTTTCTGCAGGATCAGGTCGGTGACCGTGGCACCGCGGAAAAAGCTCTTGCCGAAATCCAGTCTCGCGTAACTGGTCAGCATCAGCCACAGGCGTTCGTGCGCAGGCTTGTCGAAGCCGTACTGTTTTTCGATGTCCTTGATCAGTTGCGGATCGAGGCCACGGCTGGCTCGGGAGCTGCTCATGGCCTCGCTGGAACTGCCGCCGACACTGGCGCCGCCGATGCCCTGCAAGTGCGCGATAGCCTGTTCCACCGGCCCGCCCGGTGCGGCCTGGACGATAACGAAGTTGACCAGAAGAATGATCACCAGCGTCGGAATGATCAGCAGCAACCGCCGCAGAATGTAGCCCCACATCAATGCGGTCCTCCGGGTTTGCCGCGGCGGATACGCTCGGCGGTCATTTCCTGGTTGGTCAGCGGCGTGGTGCTCATTTCCCACCAGCTTTCGATGGCTTCGTCATTGCTGGCCTGCACATTCGGTATGCCGAAGCGGTTCCACCACACGGTGGATGTTCCTGGCGGGTAATAGTTGGGAATCCAGTAGTAGTTCCATTGCAGCACCCGGTCCAGCGCATGGGCATAACGCAACATGTCGGCCTGGGTGTTCGCCCGAACCAGCCCGGTAATGAGCGTATCCACTGCCGGGTTTTTCAGCACCATGTAGTTGTTGGAGCCGGAATCAGTGGCCGCGGCTGAACCGAAGTAGTTGAACAGCTCGCCGCCCGGGGAAGTTGTCACCGGGTAACCGGTGACAATCATGTCGTAGTCGCGACTCATCAGACGGTTGACGTACTGTGACGAATCGATGCGCCGGATATTCAGGTCGATACCGATTTGCTTGAGGGTACGCTTGTAGGGCAGCAGCAAGCGATCCATGCCGTTCTGGCTGACCAGGAACGTGAAGCTCAGCGGCTCGCCGTCGGCGTTGACCAGCTGATCGCCTTTGGGTGTCCATCCGGCCTGTTCGAGCAGGTCAAGGGCTTGCAACTGTTTGTCGCGAATGATGCCGCTGCCATCGGTTTTCGGTGCCTCGAATACCTTGGTAAACACTTCGTCCGGGATCTGCCCGCGCAACGGCTCGAGAATCGCCAGTTCGCCAGCATCCGGCAGTTGCCGGGCCGCGAGATCGGTGTTGGAGAAGAAGCTCTGCTGGCGGATGTACATGTTGCGCATCATCTGCCGGTTGCTCCATTCGAAATCCCACAGCATGACCAGCGCCTGGCGTACGCGGCGGTCCTGGAACATCGGTTTTTGCAGATTGAACACAAAGCCCTGGGACGGTTGCGGCGCTTCGGTGGCCAGGTGAGCCTTTTGCAGTCGTCCATCGCTCAAGGCCGGGCTCTCGTAACCGATGGAATAGCCGGTGGCGGAAAACTCGCGGTTGTAGTCGTAGGCACCGCCCCGCAAGACCTGACGGGCAACGTCGGTGTCGCCGAAGTATTCGATGCTGAAACGATCGAAATTGTACAGGCCGCGGCTGACCGGCAGATCCTTGCCCCACCAGTCGGCGTTGCGCTCGAAAGTAATGCTGCGCCCGGAATCGACCTTGCCCACTTTATAGGGACCGCTGCCCAGTGGCGGCTCATAACCGCCGCCACCGGCGAAATCGCGGGTTTTCCACCAATGCTCGGGAAACACCGGCAGGGTGGCGATGTCCAGAGGAAGCGTGCGGTTTTCGTTGTTCTTGAAGTCGAAGCGCACGGTCAGTGGCGACTCCACCTCGACGCCTTTGACGTCGGCGAATTGCGTGCGATAACGCAGGCTGCCCTGGGTCATCAGCAAGTCGAAGGTGTAGCGCACATCTTGCGCGGTGATCGGTTTGCCGTCGGCGAAACGCGCCTTGGGGTTGAGGTAGAAGCGCAGGGACAATCCGTCATCGGAACGCTCCATCTTCTGCGCCACCAGGCCGTACACCGTATAAGGCTCGTCCAGCGAGCGCTGAGCCAACGGCGAGTAAAGCAGGCCGTCGATCTGCGAGACGCCAATGCCCTTGTCGATGTAGGGCAAGACATGGTCGAAATGCCCGATCTCGATGGCCGAACGGCGCATCGTCCCGCCTTTGGGGGCTTGCGGATTGGTGTAGGCAAAGTGGCTGAACCCGGCAGGGTACTTGGCCGGTTCGCCGTAGACGGTCAACGCATGTTGCGGTGCGGCGTTCACACCAGCCGCGCCGATCAGCAGGGCCATGGCAGTGAATAACAAAGTTGGGAAAGCCAGTCGCATTGTCAGCCTTAGAGCCGGGTGGTCGATAACCACAATTTGTACGCTAGCGGCGCGTCCCTCGCCAGCCGTATTACGCAGTTGAAGCACAACGGCCCACCAAAAAGGCGGGCCGTTGCGTAAGAGGCATCAGGCGTCGATCAGTCCTGACGGCTGGTCACTTCCAGCAGGTGATAACCGAACTGGGTCTTCACCGGGCCTTGCACGACATTGATCGGCGCGCTGAATACCACGGTGTCGAACTCCTTGACCATCTGGCCAGGACCGAACGAACCCAGGTCACCACCCTGGCGGCTGGAAGGGCAGGTGGAGTTGGCCTTGGCGACTTCGGCGAAATCTGCGCCAGCCTCGATTTGCGCTTTGAGTTCGTTGCACTTGGCTTCGCTGGCAACGAGGATGTGGCGGGCAGTGGCTTTAGCCATGGGGAAATACTCCTTTCAATATTCTGTAAAGTGGTGAGCCTACCGGATTCAGTGGACGATTTCTTCTCAAAGTTCCGTTCCATACGGCCTCGACGGCGGGTGCTTTTTATAGTCCGGCTTTTTTCAGGCGTGCAGCGTGTTGTACGTATAGATCGATCGGGTCGATGCTTTTCGTGAAGATACCGGCTGACGGGCGGATGACCGCCAGATGATCCAGCGGGTAATCGGATCGGATAATCGTCCCCAGATGCGAACTGTAGCGGCCAACCATGCCATCGTTTTGCTCGGCTTCAGTGATGAAGTATCGCGAAAACGCCCGCAGGAAACCGTGGAACGGATCAAGGGCGTTCATTCCTTCATCCAGGGCATTGTCCGGCAGGACGCCGCTCCAGGAGTAATAACGCACGCCATTGACCAATTCCCGACCCTTGCCACCCCAGGTTTTTGGCAACCCTTGAGGGTATTTGTCGTTGAATGCCCCTACGCCAGTTGTGGTCAGGGCATTGAGCGCGGCGATGGCGTTCTGCGGAAGGCGATGGTGGCCGCTTAGCAAGGACAGGAAGCCTGCGAACAACGTGGCGACCGTTTCAGCGACCTGTTCCGGCAAACATCCCGGTTCAAGCGCCTTGCGCAGAAAGTCGGCCAGTTCCGACCCATGGTTCGGCCCACTGACGGATGTCACCGAAGCAACCGACTGTGGTGCAACCGCCGCAGCGTAGCGAGCAGCGAGTGCGCCCTGACTGTGACCGATCAGATTGACTTTGCCCGCGCCTGTGCCTTCCAGCACCCGTTGAATCTGTGCCAGCAGTTGCTCGCCCCGTGCCTCATTGCAGTGGGTGGCCGATAAATACGGCACGAAAACTCTGGCGCCTTCGCTTCTGAGTGTCTGTTTCACATCGTGAAAGAGCTCGAACGGACCGATCCGGTCAAAGCCGAAAAGTCCATGGACCAGCAGAATTGGATAATGGGTGTTCGCATTCCGTTGCATCGCATTTACCTTTTTCAGGGAGTTAAGGAGGTGCCATGAGCCTCACTCTAAAACACTCGGATGGGCGCGCGATGTATGAAAAAACCGCTGTAAGTTGATGAAAACGGAATAGAAAGCGTACGAAAGCTCGGACGTGTGCGAAGCCTTGATCGGAATATCCAGACATCTTTTCAGCAAGTCCCGAGCTTCGATGATCAACGACCTACTTCACGCGTGTCCTTTTTCCTCTCCTGCAAAGACGATCTCCGGCATCGCAAATGGCTGGCATCGGGTTCAATAGGCTCCGTTGGTTGCCTTGACCCCAAGGTGACGCTGATTCCACGGATCGGAACCCTCAAATGACCTCTCACGAAGCAAGCATTTCCTTGCATTTATTACCGCCACCGTTGCTTGAACCGGTGGAAAACGCGGTACTCGACCCCTTTCAAAAACGTGCCGTCGTCAGGATCAAGCCGTATCCGGGCATGGCCTGTGGCGACAAATTGCTTTTGAACTGGGAGGGCCTGGACGTCGAAGGGCTTGTATACAAGCATCAGATGACTCGGTTTGTCAGCGAAGAACAGGTTGGCTACGACGTGGTATTCGTCGTGCCGGCGGTGCACATCGCGGCACTCGACGGGGGAAGCCTGGAAGTTTTCCATACGTTGCAACGTGCCGGGCGCGCGGTGCCCGTGAACTCATCGCGTTTGCAGTTGGACGTGGGCGACGTCAATCCGGATTTGCTGCCACCGATTGCGGTCGATGCCGTTGGCGGGACGATCGACCCTGATCGCGTGCCCGAAGGCATTCTCGTCACGATCAGGCCCTATGCCCGGATGGCCGAAGGCGATCGAATCCTGTTGGCCTGGGCTGGTATTTCTGCGCAAGCGAGTTTCAACGATACGCTGAAGGTCGAGTCATTTGCCGTGGGCAGTGAGCTGTCCTTCTGGATCCACCCGGACTGTATCGCTCCCAATCTGGGGAGCAACGTGACGCTCAGCTATTGCGTCCAGCAAACAGGTCACGCCCCTCGATACTCTGAATCGGTTCAATTGCTGATCGGGCCGCTGTCGCGCCAGCCTCTTTTGCCACCGTTGGTGCTTGAGGCTGATGAGGGCCGGCTGGACCTGCAGGCTGCGATCGATGGCATTACCGTCGTGATCAATGACGCTCGGGTTGAAGAAGGCGAGTTGGTGTACCTGAAGTGCGATGGCGACTATTTCAATCATCGCGATGACCGCGAGATAACCAGGGAAATGGTCGGCGAGCCACTGGTGTTCATCGTGCCGTACAGATTCTGGCGGGAGCATCGGGACACGACGATCCGGATTGCCTACTCAGTTGAGCGACTTGACGATGTCAGTCAGCAGTCAGCCGTGATGACGGTACAGGTGCGCGCCTAGAGGTGCTGGTCACCAACCAGTCGGACGTGAAGACTGGTTGGTGAACGACGGGCCGGTTACGGTTTGGTGCGCTGCGCGCGCAGGCGTCGTGCTGCCTGTCGCAGCAGTTCTTCCGTCCCGTTCCACCCCAAACAGCCGTCGGTGATCGACACGCCATATTTCAACGACGCACTCAGTGGCTGGCAACCCTCGAACAAATGGCTTTCGATCATCATGCCGATCAGCGAGCGGTCACCTTGCAGGCGTTGTTCCAGTACGTCGTTGAACACCGCGGGCTGGCGCAGCGGGTCTTTGCTGCTGTTGGCGTGGCTGCAATCGACCATGATCCGTGCGGGGATTTTCAACCTGGTCAAGTCGTTGTGCACCTTGGGCACACTGGTGCGGTCGTAGTTCGGTCCATGATGGCCTCCGCGCAAAACCAGATGCGTATCGGCGTTGCCCGGGGTCTGGATGATCGCGGGATGTCCCTGGCTGTCGACGCCGAAATGCCGGTGCGGATGGGCGGCCGAGCGCATGGCATCACTGGCCACGGCTACACCACCGTCAGTGCCGTTCTTGAAACCGACCGGCATGCTCAAGCCGCTGGCCATCTCCCGATGGATTTGCGACTCAGTGGTGCGGGCGCCGATGGCGACCCAGCTGAGCAGGTCATCGAAGTAACCGGCTGCCATCGGTTGCAGCAGCTCAGTGGCCACCGGTAAACCCAGTTGGAGCATTTCGCGCATCAGTTCGCGGGACAAGGTCAGGCCGGCGGCCATGTCGTCGCTGCCATCGAGGTACGGATCGTACGCGAGGCCTTTCCAGCCGACTGTGGTGCGGGGTTTTTCAACGTAGGCGCGCATCACCAGCAGCATTTCATCGCTGACGTCGGCCGCCAGGCGGGCCAGGTTGCCAGCGTATTCGAGCGCCGATTGTGGGTCGTGAATCGAGCAGGGGCCAACTATGACCAGCAGGCGAGAGTCTTCGCCATTGAGAATCGCGCGAACCGCCTGGCGGTGGGCAGCGACTTGTTGGGTCAGGGCATTGGTAAGCGGCAACTGCTGTTTGAGCTGCAATGAGCTGGGCAGACGCAGGGTCAATGCCTCATTGGCCGGACTCAGGGTGGACAGTGGCAGAGCAGAGACGGACGAATTCATGTTCAGGCTTCCTGGGCGGGCGGCGGGTTCATTCCCGCGCACTCGGCCCTACTGGGGTGTTCGACAATTGGCCGGTTTGGCTACGTGTGTGTGCTTGCCACCTGTGGGTGACCGATCGGAGGCGGCAGGCTGTCCCGAGCGGAGGGTGGTAAATCGCCAGGCGGTAAAACTGTCGTAACGGTAATAAGTGGCGTAGTTCATGTTCTGGATCCTCTGAATGTCTGGTATGTCGCAAAAATTAATGGGGCTTAAAAAACAAAACCCCCGGTCGGGAGGCCGACCGGGGGTTGAGAATTCTCTGGTGGCGACCCGTTTGAAGTGGGCGCCGTGTGGGTATCAGGCGCGCCAGTGGCTAAACCAATACCCAAAATAAAAGTTGATCGGAGCGCAAACGTCGTTCACCCGGGCAGCCGCGACCGAGCGCAGTGCGCTGGCGGAGGAAAGCTGTGAAAGGGCGTTTGACATGGTCTGACTCCAATGGATGCACCGAGCTTACTAGAGGCTGGTGCGAGGATTCAATCAGAAAATGCTATTGCTCATCACTGGCGCTTTCTATCGGTTGAGCAGCCCTGAGGTTGTGACACACTTCGCGTTTGAGCCATAAAACCGCTTCGCCAGGATGAACCAGACGTCATGATCGAAACAACTCGCTGCCACATTGAAGAAGTGAACCGGCCGCCAAAGCAGTCACGGAGGTTCAATGAAGCTTGAATGGCAAACAGCCAACGAACGTGACCTCGAATATGCGCGTAACCTGACCTGCAGCAACCTGTTGCGCTATTACATTCAGCACAATCTGTTGTGGCAAGACGAAGCGTTCGATGTGGCTTGGGCGGGGCGTGACAACCGTTTGATTGTGAGTGACAACGTTCGGCTCGGGTATGTCAGCTTGAGTCGAGACGCCAGGGCTTTGTACATCCGCGAATTGCACATTGGCGAAGCATTTCGGGGGCAGGGGGCGGGATCCTGGGTGATCGACCAGGTTTTTGCTCTGGCGTGCGTGGAACGACGTCCGGCATTGCGCTTGACCGTGTTTGAAAACAATCCGGCACGGGCATTGTATGAAAGAAAAGGACTACAAGTGGTGGGTACGGATGACTGTTTCCTGAGGATGCAGCGAAACGTTCCGCGCCCGCATCGCTGAAACGCGTATGCCACAAGCCTTTCAAGATGTATTGAAACTTTTTATATGCTGCTTTCCGCTAGGTCTGCCACATGCTTTTTGCTAAGGTGTCGGCAACCCAATAAGACCATATCGCGAGGTGTCTGCTTGATTAGGGTGCTAGTAGTCGATGACCATGATCTCGTGCGTACAGGCATTACACGAATGCTGGCTGACATCGATGGCCTGCAAGTGGTCGGCCAGGCTGAATCAGGTGAAGAATCCCTGCTCAAGGCGCGCGAGCTCAAGCCCGATGTGGTGTTGATGGATGTCAAAATGCCTGGCATCGGCGGCCTCGAAGCCACTCGCAAATTGTTGCGCAGCCATCCGGACATCAAAGTCGTTGCAGTCACGGTGTGCGAGGAAGACCCGTTCCCGACACGGCTTTTACAAGCAGGTGCGGCAGGCTATCTGACCAAGGGCGCCGGTTTGCCGGAAATGGTTCAGGCCATCCGCCTGGTCTTCGCCGGTCAACGTTACATCAGCCCGCAAATCGCCCAGCAACTGGCGATCAAGTCGTTCCAGCCGACCAACGATTCACCGTTCGATGCCTTGTCCGAGCGGGAAATCCAGATCGCCTTGATGATCGTCGGGTGCCAGAAAGTACAAATCATTTCCGACAAGTTGTGCCTGTCGCCTAAAACCGTTAATACCTATCGTTACCGCATCTTCGAAAAGCTTTCGATCAGCAGTGATGTCGAGTTGACGCTGTTGGCGGTACGTCACGGCATGGTCGATGCCAGTCTCTGAGTAAAAATGACCGATTCCTTTGATCCAGGCGCCTTCCTGTCAACCGTGAGTGGGCGTCCGGGTGTGTATCGCATGTTCGACAGCGATGCACGCCTGCTCTACGTCGGCAAGGCCAAGAATCTTAAAAATCGCCTGTCGAGCTACTTTCGCAAAACCGGACTCGCGCCCAAGACCGCAGCCTTGGTAGCGCGAATCGCCCAGGTCGAAACGACCATCACCGCCAACGAAACCGAAGCCCTGTTGCTTGAGCAGACGCTGATCAAGGAATGGCGCCCGCCGTACAATATCCTGCTGCGCGACGACAAATCGTACCCTTACGTTTTTCTCTCGGACGGCCAGTTCCCGCGGTTGAGCATTCATCGGGGCGCGAAAAAAGCCAAGGGCAAGTATTTCGGCCCGTATCCCAGCGCAGGGGCCATTCGCGAAAGCCTCAGCCTGCTGCAAAAGGCGTTTTTCGTTCGCCAGTGCGAAGACAGCTACTACAAGAATCGCACCCGTCCTTGTTTGCAGTATCAGATCAAGCGCTGCAAGGCGCCCTGTGTCGGGTTGGTGGAACCTGAGGTGTACGCCGAAGATGTGCGGCACTCGGTGATGTTTCTCGAAGGCCGCAGCAATGCGCTGGCCGATGAGTTGTCCGCCGGCATGGAAGAAGCGGCGATTAATCTCGAGTTCGAGCGCGCCGCCGAGTTGCGCGACCAGATCGCGCTGCTGCGACGGGTTCAGGATCAGCAGAGCATGGAAGGCGGAAGCGGTGACGTCGATGTGATCGCGGCGTTCGTCAACCCGGGGGGCGCCTGCGTCCACTTGATCAGTGTGCGTGGCGGGCGGGTACTGGGGAGCAAGAACTTCTTCCCGCAAGTCGGTATTGAAGAAGACGTGTCTGAGGTGATGGCGGCGTTTCTTGGCCAGTACTTCATCAGCAGTCCTGAGCGCGACTTGCCGAGCGAATTGATCGTCAACGTGGTTCATGACGACTTCCCGACACTGATTGCAGCCATCGAAGAGCTTCGTGGTCGCGAGCTGACCATCAGTCACCGGGTGCGTGGCACGCGAGCGCGCTGGCAGCAATTGGCGGTGACGAATGCCGAACAGGCCCTGGGCGCACGTCTGGCCAATCGTCAGCACATTACGGCGCGCTTCGATGCGCTGGCCGACGTGCTGAAACTGGACGAGCCGCCGCAGCGCCTGGAGTGCTATGACATCAGCCATTCCAGCGGCGAAGCGACGGTGGCATCGTGTGTGGTATTCGGTCCTGAAGGGCCGATCAAGGCCGACTACCGTCGCTACAATATCGAAGGCGTCACCGCAGGCGATGACTACGCGGCGATGCATCAGGCACTCACGCGGCGCTTCAGCAAGCTGAAGGACGGGGAGGGCAAGCTGCCGGACATTCTGCTGGTCGATGGCGGCAAAGGGCAGTTGTCCATGGCGCGTGACGTGCTCAACGAACTGGCGGTGCCTGACCTGATCCTGCTGGGTGTCGCCAAAGGCGCAACGCGCAAGGCGGGTTTCGAAACGCTGTACCTCAACGATGCCGCCCACGAATTCACCTTGCGCGGTGACTCTCCTGCATTGCATTTGATCCAGCAGATACGTGACGAAGCCCACCGTTTCGCCATTACCGGGCACCGCGCCCGACGTGGCAAAACCCGCCGAACGTCTACGCTTGAAGGGGTCGCCGGAGTAGGGCCGACACGCCGTCGCGATTTATTGAAACATTTTGGTGGATTGCAGGAGCTGTCTCGTGCCAGCATCGAAGAGATCGCCAAAGCTCCCGGGATCAGTAAAAAGCTTGCAGAGTTGATTTATGCAAATCTGCACAGCGAGTAGAATGCCCCCTCACCTCGTAGCCAGTTGTGCCGATGAATATCCCTAATCTGATTACCGTTCTACGCGTCCTGCTCATACCGATCTTCATTTTGCTGTTTTATCTGCCTTACCACTGGAGTTACCTGGCGTCTGCCTCGGTCTTCGCATTTGCTGCCGCCACAGACTGGCTGGACGGGTATCTCGCTCGCCGGCTGGAGCAAAGCACGCCATTCGGGGCCTTTCTGGATCCCGTTGCGGACAAGCTGATGGTGGCCGTTGCGCTGGTGCTGCTGGTGCAGGAACACGGCAACCTGTGGCTCACGCTGCCGGCTGCGGTCATTATTGGTCGTGAGATCGTTGTCTCGGCCCTGCGGGAATGGATGGCCGAACTCGGCGCTCGTGCTCACGTAGCCGTGTCGAACCTGGGCAAATGGAAAACTGCCGCGCAAATGCTGGCGCTGGTGATTCTGCTGGCCAATCCGTCGGACTTCAGCTTCTGGGTTCTGTTGGGTTATGCCTTGCTGATGGTCTCTGCCGGCCTGACATTGTGGTCCATGGTCCAGTACCTGCGGGCTGCCTGGCCGCATCTGAAGACCGACGTTGAAAAGAAATAAAACTTTTTTGAATCAAGGGGTTGACGGGGCTTCTGGATTCTATAGAATGCGCCACACCAAGACGCGGGAATAGCTCAGTTGGTAGAGCACGACCTTGCCAAGGTCGGGGTCGCGAGTTCGAGTCTCGTTTCCCGCTCCAAGTTTGTACGCATTTGATGTCGCGCTACTGACAGCAAATGTTTTGAGGCCGAGTAGCAAAATGGTTATGCAGCGGATTGCAAATCCGCCTACGCCGGTTCGATTCCGACCTCGGCCTCCACTAATAATCAACCCCGTAGATCGATGATCTACGGGGTTTTTTATTGTCCGCGAGAAAGCCGGTTATTGCCAACCTGCAGCAGTCGGTGATGTCGACTGCTGCAGGTTGTTTCCAATCCGCGGGTCACTCAATAAGGCCGCGCCGTGCACGCTTCGCCAATGATGTCGATGAAGTCATCATGTGAAACCGGTTTGCTCACGTGGTAATTGAAGCCCGATTGCCTGGCTTTTTTCTGGTCATTGGCGGTGCCATAACCCGTCAGGGCAATGGCTGGTGTGTGTTTCAGATGAGCGATCTGGCGAATGGCCTGGATGAATTCGTGGCCATTCATGACCGGCATGCCAATGTCCGAAATAATCACGTCATAATTGCCATCCTTCGCCGCCTGAAGCGCCAATAACGGGTCGCTGAAGGCCTCCACATGCGCATCTTCCATCTCCAGCAACATTTGCAGGACTTCCATCACGTCCTGGGAGTCTTCTACCAGCATGATCTTTTGGCCAAGCAGGCGCCCTGACTCATTCGACACCTTGGGCTGGTCGTCAGTGTGCTGGTGAGGCTGGCAAAGTGGCAGGCGGACGGTGAAGGTGCAGCCGCGTCCCATGCCTTCGGAGTGCACGCTCACCGAGCCGCCGTGGGCCTCAACCAGTTGTCGCACCAGCGAAAGACCGATGCCGAGGCCTTCGCGATGATGGGCGTTATGTTGGCTCTGCGCTTGGCTGAACAGGTCGAAAACCTTATGCAGGTTGCCCTGCTCAAGACCAACGCCGCTGTCGATCACGTCCAGTTGTGCCATGTTTTCGACGCGCTGGGCAATCAGCTCGACGCAACCATCCCTGGGCGTGAATTTCAGCGCATTGTTCACCAGGTTCCAGATGATCTGTTCCAGGCGAGTAGGGTCGGCATCAATCACCAGCGGCGGTTCCGGTGGCTGCGGCACTTTCAGGGTAACGGTGCACGGATGCTGGTCGTTGATCACCACGGTGTGCACATCCTGCAGCATTCTTCCCAGGTCCACCGCCTGCCTTTTAAGCTTGAGTTTGCCAGTGCGCACCCGGGCGACGTCCAGCAGGTCATCGATGATGCGCGCCTGGCTGGAGACGGCGTCGCAGATCGTGTTGACCGCTTTCATCGCCGGGCCGGCGGTTTTGGTCATTGGCAGTCGACGCAGCAGTTCGGCGTTGAGCTGGATGAGGTTCAGCGGATGCTTGAGTTCGTGGGACATCACCGCGAAAAACTCATCCTTGAGATGGCTGTTCGTTTGGGTCTCAGCCAATTGCTGACTTTGCTCGTCGTGGATGCGTTTGTGGCCGGTCAGGTCGCGGGCGATTTTCACATACCCTTGCAGACTGTCACCCATGAGTAACGTGACTTCACCACTGCAATAGAAGCGGCTGCCATCCTTGCGCAGGTGCCAGCGCTCATCTTCGCCGCGCCCGTGCTCGCGCGCTGCACGCAGTTCCGATTCGGGGATTGCCTCGGCCCGGTCCTCGGGAGTGAAGATAAGGTCGTAAAAAGCACCAAGCACCTCGCTTTTCTTGTAGCCGAAAATCAGCTCGGCACCGGTGTTCCAGTCGGTGATCATCCCGTTGATATCCAGCAGGATGATCGCGAAATCGTGGGTGCTTTCAGCCACAAGACGCATGCGCTCTTCACCGAGGCGCAGTTCGTCTTCGGCGGCACGACGCTTGGTGATGTCGATGAAGGTCAGTACCGTACCGTCGATATGATCTTCACTGGAACGGTAGGGCAGCAGGCGCGCGATGTACCAGCGCTGGTCGTTGCTGCTGATCTCCCGCTCGATCATGTTTAGCGAGTCGAATACCGTCGCTGCATCTTCGGCCATCTCCGGATAGTCCAGCCGGTGGGTGATGTCCATCAGCGAGCGCCCGGTATCGACGGGCAACATGCTGAATATGTCCGTGGCCCGCGGTGTAAACCAGCGGATACGCATGTTGCGGTCGACAAACACCGTGGCAATGTCAGTCGAAGCAATCAGGTTGGTGAGGTAGTCGTTGATCTTGTCGGTTTCTTCAACTTTGGTCTTGAGTTCGTAGTTGACCGTCAGCAACTCTTCGTTGATCGACTGCAGCTCTTCCTTGCTGGTCTCCAGCTCTTCGGTGGCCGAACGCAGTTCTTCGTTGATGGCCTGCATTTCTTCGTTGGAGGCCTTGAGTTCCTCGCTGGACACTTCGGACTGTTCGATCGTCTCCTGCAAATGCAGCTTGGTGCGCTGCAGTTCGTGCTCAAGGTTGGTCAATACCTGGTTTTTCATCGGGTCGGCGGCGACATCGACCGGCTCATGCGGGTTGACCTCGCGCTCTTCGAAGATCACCAACACATACTCGTTTTCGGTTGCATCATCCTTGTAGGGATGCGCAGTCAGGTCGACCAGGAACTTGCGCTGTTCGCGTTCCATCCGGATTTTGCGCGACGTGACCGCCACGCCGGTCTGATGGGCCTGAAACAATGTGGTGCGAATTTCCAGGCGCAGGTCGGGGTGGGCCAGCGTCAGGAGATTGCGCGATATTTCCCCGGCCACATAGCGCAGAAAACGCCCGGCGCCTTCACTCAGGTGCAGGATATTGGCGTTGGTATCGACAATGATGCTCGGTGGGGCGGCTTTTTCCAGCGCTCTGAGGTGGATGTCAGCGAAAGAAACCTTGCGCTTGACCACCGTTTCTACCGGACTGGTGGCAACGGTGGTCCGCGCGTAGCCACCACGGGGCATGGTCGGCGTGCGACGCGTATTGGTCGAGACACTCTTGGCGCGGAAAATGCGATTGCGCTTGTCCACGGGGGTGAACAGGTCCAGACAGCCGTCAGCAGATTCCGATGTGCCCAGAAACAGATAGCCGCCTGGTCGAAGGGCAAAATGAAACATCTGCATGATGTCTCGCTGCACATCGCGATCGAGATAAATCAGCAGGTTCCTGCATACGATCAAGTCAATTTGCGAAAACGGCGGGTCGAGCAACAGGCTGTGCTTGGCGAACAGCACCTTTTCGCGGATTTCCTTGCGGACACGATAGTGTTGATTTTCATGGGTGAAATACTGGCGCATGCGCGCAGGGGGAACATCGGTGATGATCGCTTCGGGATAGACGCCATTGCGACCGAAAGCGATGGCCCGATCATCGATGTCGGTGGCGAAAACCTGCAGCTTGGCAGCGCTGGCCTCCAGTGTCATTTGCTCTGCCAGTAGAATCGCCAGGCTGTAGGCTTCTTCGCCGGTGGAACAACCGGCCGACCAGACACGAATTTCTTCTCGATGAGGCAGTTCGTCTTGCAGCGATTTCAGCAGGTTGGGCACGACGTCGCGTTCCAGTGCTTCAAATGCCTCGCGGTCGCGGAAAAAATTGGTCACGCCGATCAGCATGTCGCCCAGCAAGGCTTTGGTTTCTTCCGGGTGTGCTTGCAGGTATTCGTAGTACGAGGCCAGGTCTGGCTGTGCTGTGACTTGCAGGCGGCGCTCAATTCGACGCAGTACTGTTGCACGTTTGTAGTGCTTGAAATCGTGGCCGGTTCCGGCACGCAATTGCAGCAATATGTCCTGCAGCATTTGCTCGGCGACAACGGCATCCCGTTCGGTAGGAGGAGCGATAATCCTGAAATCGGGGTCGTTGCTGGTGGGCAGGGTGATGGCCTGCGAGTTGCGCCATAGCTCCATGAGCTTTTGTGGCATCTCTACGACGGGCAGCACCAAATCGACCATTTGCGTGTCGATGGCGGCGCGGGGCATGCCATCGAATTCGGCATCTTCCGGCGCCTGGACCAATGTCACACCGCCTTGCTCCTTGATCCTCGAAAGGCCCACCGCACCGTCAGAGCCCGTGCCCGAAAGCACCAGGCAAAAGGCGCGCTCCTTGTGCACGTCGGCCAAGTCCCGAAAAAACAGATCGATAGCGGTGTGCAGCCCGGGCTTGCGATCGGACGGCGTCACGCAAATGTAGCCATCGTTCATGGCCAGGCTGTGGGCAGGGGAAATGACGTAAACCGTGTTTTTTTCGATCGCGACGGTTTCAGTCACCTGCCGCACCGGCATTTTGGTGACCTCCTGAATGATCCGGTCGGCGATGCTTCGATGGTCAGGCGACAAATGAAGGATGACGACGAAGGCCATGCCATTGTTATGGGGCATGTGTTCGAAAAATGACTTGATCGCCTGCAAGCCGCCGGCAGACGCGCCGATACCAACCACGGGAAAGTCCAGGGAGCTGGGTGTCAGCTCTCCGCGCTGTGGAATATTGGGTGAGGGCTTCGTAGACGTCTTCATTAACAAACCTTAAATGCTGCAGCACAAATGCCGACACCAGGCCGAACGGATTTCATATCAGGACAAGGATATGCGCTTGGAGGTGCATTGCGAAACCACAATAGCCCAACTCTGATAATAGATGAGCCTGGTCGAAGATTGCCTTTCTCGGTCATTCGCGACTGGCGTCCCAAGGGCGCGGTAGCCCGATATGCAGGGTTTTATCGACGATTCTCGGTTCTGAGGCGCTCTATCAACGGCGACTTCCGTGAGTGCCATAGAGAAGCTTCGTAGATCCATGATTTACGGAGCTTTTTTATTTTCAGTGGCGGTACGATTTTGTCTGGAAAAACACTAATGCGTCCTTGCTTCACCGGGAAGGGATGTATATATTTCCACCCTCTGATTCACCGCGCTACCGCCCGAATGGCGAAACTGGTAGACGCATGGGACTTAAAATCCCCCGCTCGTAAGGGCGTGCCGGTTCGATTCCGGCTTCGGGCACCATGAATATCAAGGGCTTGCATGAGATTTCTCATGCAAGCCCTTATTTTTTGCTCTGCAAAACCTGATCAGCTCAATGGATTTGGTTTACTCAGCAATATTTGTCATTTGCCAACGATCCCGGCTTGCGTCGATCTGCCCCGCAAGGATTACCGCTGTTGATCAGCCGTCTTTCCAGCAAAATATTTTGCAACGCCTGGCGGTCTGTGGGGGCCAGTTGATGTTCTCGCTCCTTGAGCTCAAGCAGGATCGGGTTGGACCACTGGCGATAGGTTTGTTCGGCACTACGAATGGATGACATCGTTTCCTCCATGATAGGGCTTGCTCTGCTGAAGGCGTTGCAGTTCGATACGAAAGAGACGCTAGCCGAGTCTGCCTGTTGCCGCCAATGCTGTACGTCGGACTGAGGTTTCGCTGGTCCGGAACCCGCTCGGCCTGTTCAGCTATTTGGCTTTCCAGCTGCCACCGCCCGTCTCGCAATCGATCTTCGCTTGCGCCAGGTTTTCGGCGTTGTAGTAATACGTCGAGATCTGCGCGTTGGCGGGGATGTTCAGTGCTTTGCTGTTCTTGTCTTTGCTGGTCGACTGCGGATTGGCCAGCGATTCCGGGGTCAGTGTGCCCACGCATGTGGCTTTGTACTGATCGCCGCACTGAGCGACTTTTTTCTTGGTGCTGCTGAGCATTTCCTTGCTTTCGTTGCTGCACGACCAATCGATGGCGTCGACCGGCATGTTTTCGTATTCGTAACAGGTGTGGGATTCGATGACCGGAACGGAAGGGCTCTGTGAGCGGGTGATGACGTCACAGCCTTGGGCCATTGCCAGGGCAGGGCACAGACTGACGATCAGCAGCAGAAGTCGACTGTTCATGCGAATTTCCTCTCCGATAGCCCGCTTAATGCGGGGGGGCTAGAGGATTTGAAATGCAATCGGCTGGCGCGTTCAATCGGTGTTGATTGGAAGTGTTTGGCGGCTGATCCAATCGATTCAACCGCCAAACGAATGAGCTAAACGAAAGGTTGACCCGTGAATCCACGGGGTAACCGTTGCAGGCCGGTCATGGCGGTGAGTCGTTCTGTCCATGCCTGGCGCCAGTCGTTCACCGTGTGTATGGCTTTGGCCTTGCGTGCAGCGCGACGGGCTGCGTTGCGCTCGGATTTGCGTGCTTCCTTGTACGCTTCGGTGTTGCGGCAACTTCTGCATTTGACCCGGTTGAGTTCTCGGGTCGAGGTGAGGTTGCTGCCCTTGTGACCGCAGGCCAGGTGCCCGCTGATTTTGAAGTGGGTAACCATCAAACGTCTCCTTCGCGACGTGTGATCGTTGGACCGCGTGTAAACATTGACGTTCGCCGCTTCGCTTGGGCAAAAAAATCCCGGCGAGTGGCCGGGTGGGCGTTGCACGAAAGAGTCAGGCAGGCACATGCCCGGTGACGAGGTTGTCGCCGCTCATGTGTCCTGCATCAGGCTGTGTTGCGCATCGGATGTCCGGATCAACTCATCTGAACCGTGGCAGTGGCCGATCGACAGGCTTGAGCGAAGACAGCGTATTGCGGATCAGCGGCGTGTCCTTTTCGATGTCGTTCAGGCGATCACGAATTCTGAGGGCAGTCGGATGTCCGCCTTGATGGTCGACCCAATCGGCGATTTCCTTGCAAGCTGCGGCCAAGCGAACCTGGCGGGAATCGAGCAGAGTGAGCAGGGTGGTGATGGACTCTTTTTCGGACATGGGAAACACCTCCGTTGAAGACACCTGGCAGGGCAGTAAAAAGCCCGCGGGGAGCGAGCTTTCTACCGATGGGCGCTGGTCCTTCAGCTCTCTTCAGTATAGACCCGTAACAGGCCCGGCGAAGCTCATCAACCTTGCTGGGCCGTGATTTTTGATCGAGCGTTCAGCTGTCGGCAAACACGCCGCGCATCCTCTTCAAGATCGTAGCCGTCACCGATGAAACCGTTGGTGCGGCTATCGGCGATGCGGTACCAGACAGCGGAATCAGGTGGCGGGTGAGCGGTTTCTCCGGCCCGACGGCCGTGAATGATGATCTTGTTGCATCGCTTGACGACGAATATGTCTTCCATGGCTTCACCGCAGCTGATTCATGTACAGATCAACTATAGAAGTCATTTGTAATCGTGCAAAAAACAGGCAGGTCAATTCGTCGGTTCAGTAGCGAGTTTCTCCAACAGCATCGCCAGCCCGACTTCCTCGGCGCGCAGGCCCTTGCGCGTTCTCGGCCTGGGCAACTGGGCCAATGCGCCCAGTAAGAAACCGTCGAGCACACCGGGATGGATGTAGCACTTGCGACAGACTGCCGGGGTGTTGCCCAACTGTTTGGCGACGTTTTTTACCATCTCCACCATGTGCCGTTTGGCCTCGGATTCGGGTTGCCACTGCAACTTGCGCAATACCGCCAGTGCCAGCACGCTGCCGGCCCAGGTGCGGTAATCCTTGGCGGTGAAGTCGGCGCCGGTCAGGGTTTGCAGGTAAGCGTTGACGTCGGCGGAGGTGATGCTGTGTCGCTCGCCATTTTCATCGAGGTATTGAAAAAGGTTTTGCCCGGGGATTTCCTGGCACCGCTTGATGATCCGCGCCAGGCGACGGTCTTTCACGGTGATTTGATGTTCCACGCCACTCTTGCCGCGGAACTGGAACTGGATCGCACTGCCGTTGACCTCCACATGCCGGCTGCGCAAGGTGGTCAAACCGTAAGAACGGTTGTCCCGTGCGTATTGTGTATTGCCGACACGGATCAGCGTGGCATCGAGCAACGTGATGACGGTGGCCATGACTTTGTCGCGGCTGAAGCCGGGAGCGGCCAGTAAGGCTTCCAGTTGCTTGCGCAGTTTTGGCAATGCCTGGCCGAAATCTCTCAAACGCGAGTATTTGTCGGTGTCGCGCACCTCGCGCCAGCGCGGGTGATAGCGATATTGCTTGCGACCACGGGCGTCGCGCCCGGTGGCCTGCAAATGGCCGCGCGGGTCGGTGCAAATCCATACGTCGGTGTAGGCCGGTGGCACGGCGAGGGAATTGATGCGCCGGATTTCCTCCGGGTCGCTGATGCGTTGACCGGCCGGATCGAGGTAGCAGAATTTACCGCGCAATTTTCTACGGGTGATTCCGGGCTGGGTGTCATCGACGTAATGCAGGTCAGCAGGCAGCGCATCGGGCATGGCGATTGTCCTTGGCAGGTGAACATGGGCCGTTACAGCCATTGACCCCACGCCGATGCAGTCGTGCCGAGAAGTTATGCCAGCACGGCCACAGCCTTGATCTGTGCCCAGAGTTGCTGGCCCGGATGGATGTTCATCTGATCACGGGAGTACCGGGTGATCCGCGCCAGCAATGGCGTCCCCGCAGCGTCCAGCCGAATCAGTACATGGGCGGCATTGTCGGCATTCATTTCATTGACGACGGTGACCGGCAGGCGGTTGAGGATGCTGCTTTGCTCGACACCGTGCAGGCTGAGGCTGACATCCCGCGCCTGCACTTTGCAGCGCAATGCCTGACCCGGGGTCATGGGCGTATGCGCTACGCGGATCGTCAGCGCCGAGTCGGGCAATTGCAGGGTCAGCAATTGGTAATCGGCGTCATAGCGGCTGACACGGCCTTCAATCATCACACCGGCGTCATTACCCATTGCCAGCGGCAAGTCCAGTCGCGCGAGCATCTGGCCGATAGGGCCGCTGGCCAATGCCTGGCCTTCGCTGAGCAATACAATGTGGTCGGCCAGTTGCGCCACTTCATCCTGGGAGTGACTGACATACAGCACCGGAATGTCCAACTCATCGTGCAGCCGTTGCAGATAAGGCAGGATTTCGCTTTTGCGCTTGGCATCGAGCGCCGCCAGCGGTTCGTCCATCAGCAACAGTCTGGGGCTGGTGAGCAGCGCGCGGGCAATGCCCACACGTTGCCGTTCACCGCCCGACAAATGTTGCGGATGACGATCCAGAAGGTGACCGATGCCCAACAGTTCAGTGGCATGAGCCATGTCGACCCGGCGCTGTTGTTTGGGGATGCGTTTAAGGCCGAATTCCAGGTTGGCCAACACGGACAGATGAGGGAACAGACTGGCTTCCTGAAACACGTAGCCCAGGGCGCGCTTGTGTGGCGCGACGAAGAGGTCGTTTGCGCTGTCCTGCCAGACTTCATCGTTGACCTGGACAAACCCCTGATCAGCCCGCTCCAGCCCTGCGATGCAGCGCAGGCACGTGGTCTTGCCCGAACCGGAATGGCCATAAAGCGCCGTGACGCCGCGGCCGGGTAGCTGCAAATCGAGATCAAGGGCAAATCCCGAGTAATTCAACTTCAGGCGCGTGTGAATCATCGGTCAGCTCCATCCCGCTTTGGTTTTACGGCTGGAGTACAGCACCAGCAAGACCGCAAAAGAGAACACCAGCATCGCCCCGGAGAGCCAATGGGCCTGGGCGTATTCCATGGCTTCGACGTGGTCATAGATCTGCACCGAAACCACGCGGGTCTTGTCGGGAATGTTGCCGCCGATCATCAGCACCACGCCAAACTCACCCACGGTATGGGCAAAGCCAAGGATCGCGGCGGTGATGAAGCCGGGGCGGGCCAGCGGCAGCGTCACGCTGAAGAAGGTGTCCCAGGGATTGGCGCGCAAAGTCGCAGCCACCTCCAACGGTCGAGTGCCGATGGCGGAGAACGCGTTCTGCAAGGGCTGAACCACAAACGGCATCGAATACAGCACCGAGCCGATCACCAGCCCGGCGAAACTGAACGTCAGGGTGCCGAGCCCCAGTGACTGGGTGAACTGGCCGACAAACCCGTGGGGGCCAAGCGCGAGCAGCAGGTAAAAACCAATCACCGTGGGCGGCAGCACCAGGGGCAGGGCGACGATCGCCCCGACCGGGCCGCGCAACCAGGATTGGGTTCGCGACAGCCATAACGCCAACGGAGTGCCGATGATCAACAGGATGACGGTCGTCAGGGACGCCAGTTTCAGGGTCAGCCAGATGGCGGAAAAATCGGCACTCGTCAGGGTCATTTAGCGTTGGTAACCGTAGGACTTGATGACAGCCGCGGCTTTCGGCCCCTTGAGGTAGTCAACCAGTGCCTTGGCGGCCGGGTTGTCCTTGCCCTTGTTGAGGATGACCGCGTCTTGTTTGATCGGGTCGTGCAGTTCAGCCGGCACGATCCACGCCGAACCGCTGGTGACTTTGCCGTCTTTGTAGATCTGCGACAAGGCAACGAAGCCCAGCTCGGCGTTGCCGGTGGATACGAACTGGAAGGCCTGGGTGATGTTCTGGCCTTCGACGATCTTGTCCTTGACCTTGTCGGTCAGGCCCTGTTTGGCCAAAACCTGCGTGGCGGCGAGGCCATAAGGCGCAGCTTTCGGGTTGGCGATGGAGAGGTGCTGATACGCGTTCTTTTTCAGCACATCACCCTGGGCATCGACATAACCGTCTTTGGCCGACCAAAGTGCCAGGGTACCGATGGCGTAGGTGAAGCGTGAGCCCTTGACCGTGTCACCTTCTTTCTCGAGTTTTTCCGGGGTGGTGTCGTCCGCCGAAAGGAACACTTCGAACGGTGCGCCGTTTTTGATCTGCGTATAGAACTGGCCTGTTGCACCGAACGAGGTCACCAGTGTGTGGCCGGTGTCTTTCTCGAAGTCCGCTGCAATCGCCTGAATAGGTGCGCTGAAGTTAGCAGCCACCGCGACCTGGACTTCATTCGCTTGGGCAATGCCAGCAGTGAATGCGGCGAGCAAAGTGGCCAGGCAAGCAGGGGCTAACCGTGGGGTACCAATGGTCATGAAGCGGCTCCGTTACAAACGAATGATTCGAGGGTGACTCGCTATATACGCGAATATATAGCGAAACGCCTGCAAACGGAACGCCGTGGATAAGAGCCCTGGTCAGGCTATCGGTGCAGCAGTTTTGCCAGGCCTTCTTCAGCCAAGCGCCGGGTCAGTTCTGCGCTGGTCAATTCCATGCCCAAGGTAAACGCCTGCCCGGCCCAGAGATTGCTGAAGTCGGCTTCGCCTTTGGCGCGCAATGGCATCAGTGCACCGCCGGCCAGTGGAAAGGCCGGAGCGTTGGCATTCATCGGCCCAAGTTCGTGCATGACCCGGTTGAATATCCCTCGCGCCGCACGTCCGGTAAAAATGTTGGTCAGGGCCGTTTCGCTTTCCTTGGCGGTGCGCAAGGCCTGGTGATGGGAGGCACTGACCTTGGCTTCCGGTGTAAACAGATACGCCGTGCCCACTTGCACCGCTGAAGCACCCAGCATGAAAGCCGCCGCAACACCTCGCGCATCGGCAATGCCACCCGCGGCGATCACCGGGACCTTCACGGCATCGACAACCTGCGGCACCAGGGCAAAAGTGCCCACCTGGCTGCTGAGGTCATCGCTGAGAAACATCCCGCGGTGTCCGCCGGCTTCGTAGCCCATGGCAATGATCGCGTCACAGCCATGCTGTTCCAGCCAGATCGCTTCTTCGACGGTGGTGGCCGACGACAGCACTTTGGCTCCGGTAGCTTTTACGCGATCGAGCAGGGATTGTTCCGGCAGGCCAAAGTGAAAACTCACCACTTCAGGGCGGAACGCTTCGATCACTTCGCAGGCAGCGGCATCGAACGGCGCGCGATTGGATACGGGTGTCGGCGCATCGAAATCGACACCCAGCTCGCGGTAATAGGGTTGCAACAGGTTTTTCCAGTCTTGCGCGCGTTGCTCGTCGACGGGTGGCGGTTGATGGCAGAAAAAGTTGACGTTGATCGGACGCTGGCACTGTAGCCGGATGGTCTTCAATTCATCGCGCAACTGATCGACAGTCAGCATGGCTGCTGGCATTGAACCGAGGCCGCCGGCGTTGCTCGCGGCGATGACCATCGAAGAGTGGGTGGCACCGGCCATGGGCGCCTGGATGATCGGCAGTTCGATCCCGAGCAAGTCAAGAATGCGGGTGTCTGGCCATTGACTCATTTTGATGTCCTCCGACGTTCAGCCCGGGCAGGGCAGCAGAAAAGATTTGTAGCAGCAATGCTTGAGTCAAGGCCAGCGATGTTTGCTGACGGTAGCGCCGCAGGTCATGGCCAACCCCCTGTTTGGCTATTTGGCTTAAAGTCGAGTACGGGGATTTTTTGCGATGTGGTATCTAAATCACACCACAATGGGGTGATCTCACCAGGAGGCAGTCATGTTCCAAGGTATTTTGATCGACAAAGACGAAAGCGGTTACCGGGCCACACTGCAACAGATCAATGACGATCAACTGCCCGAGGGCGATGTAACGGTGCGCGTGGCGTACAGCACGTTGAACTTCAAGGACGGCCTTGCGATCACTGGCAGCAGCCCGGTGGTGCGAAAATTCCCCATGGTGCCCGGGATCGATCTGGCGGGAACCGTCGAAGTCAGTGGGCATCCGGACTATAAGGCCGGCGACAAAGTCCTGCTCAATGGCTGGGGTGTCGGTGAAGGGCATTGGGGCGGTCTGGCCCAGAAAGCCCGCTTGAATGGTGATTGGTTGATACCGCTGCCAGCGGCATTCACTGCTGCTCAGGCAATGGCCATCGGCACGGCGGGTTACACGGCGATGCTGTGCATCCTGGCGCTTGAGCACAACGGCGTAACGCCCGAGCAAGGTGAAATCCTGGTCACGGGTGCCAATGGCGGCGTCGGCAGCTTTGCCATCGCGCTACTGAGTCGCTTGGGTTATCGAGTGGTCGCGTCCACTGGGCGCACGTCCGAGCACGACTATTTGAAACAATTGGGCGCCAGTGAAATCATTGACCGCGCGACATTGTCGGAGCCGGGCAAGCCTCTGGCGAAGGAGCGTTGGGCGGGCGTGATCGATTCGGTCGGCAGCCACACCCTTGCCAATGCCTGCGCCAGCACCAAGGCCAATGGCACGGTGGCCGCATGCGGGCTGGCGCAAGGCATGGATTTCCCGGCATCGGTTGCGCCATTCATTTTGCGCGGCGTGACCCTGGCGGGTATCAACAGCGTGACGCAACCCAAGGCCAAGCGTGTGGAAGCCTGGCGCCGTCTGGCCCAGGATCTGGACTTCAATCTGTTGCCACTGATCAGCCACGAGATCGCATTGAGCGAAGCAATAGACGCGGCGCCGCGTTTATTGGCCGGACAGTTGCGCGGTCGGGTTGTCGTGGATGTGAATCGCTGAGGCGTTCGCCTGGAAAAGCTGTCGCAACCTGCGGCAGCGCCTGCACAGATCTACTGCGATTCGCGCTCCAACAACTGCCGTTTGCGCTCCACGCCCCAACGATATCCCGAAAGATTGCCATCGCTGCGCACCACGCGATGGCAAGGGATCGCCACAGCCAGGCTGTTAGCGCCACAGGCTTGCGCTACCGCGCGAACCGCTTTTGGCGCGCCGATGCACTGGGCAATCTCGGCGTAGCTGGCGGTGCTGCCGACTGGAATGTCCCGCAAGGCCTGCCAGACGCGCTCCTGAAATGCTGTGCCGCGCACGTCCAGCGGCAAGTCGAGGCCAAGCGCCGGCTTCTCGATGAAGCCGACAACCTGGGCAATCAGGCGCTCGAAGTCCTGGTCGGCGCCAATCAGATTGGCTCGGCGAAACTTGTCCTGCAGATCGCACACCAGCTGATGCGGATCATCGCCCAGCAGAATCGCGCAAACCCCGCGCTCGCTTTGCGCCACCAGAATCGCCCCAAGTGAACACTGACCGACAGCAAAGCGAATGTCGTTGTTGTGGCCCGCTGCGCGGTACTCGGCGGGTTTCATGCCCAGAAGCTGATCGGCTGCCTCGTAGAAACGACTGTTGGAATTGAAGCCCGCGTCGTACAACGCCTCGGTCACAGAATTGCCATCCGCCAGGCGCTCGCGCACGCGGCGGGAGCGATGGGCAGCGGCGTAGCCTTTTGGGGTCAGGCCGGTGACGGCCTTGAAGACCCGGTGGAAGTGAAAGCTGCTCAGGCCGGCAACGTCTGCCAATTCGCCGAGGGCCGGCAGCGTCTCGGCGTTTTCAATCTGTCGGCACGCAGCGGCCACGGTGGCGGCGTGCTGCGCGGCGATGTCGCTTTGATCCTTGGCAGCGCGTTTGCTTGGTCGGTAACCCGCTGCTTGAGCGAGCTCGGGGGTATCGAAGAATTCCACATTCTGCGGTTTTGGCAGGCGTGCCAGGCTGCTGGGATTGCAGTAGATGCCGGTGGTTTTCACCGCGTAGACAAACTGCCCGTCGGCTTGCGGGTCACGCGCTACCACCGCGGCCCAGCGAGGATCGTTTTCGGTGGAGATTTTTTTCGATTGGCTTGTCATGGTTGGATGTCCGTTGACCCGTTTCCTGCAGGTTAACCACGCGTCCGTGTCGTCACACTCCGCTGCTTGCGGTCAAATTCCAAGGCTTCAGCCCGCGGTACGAAAGGTGAAGTTGATCCGTTGTTCACCCAGGCGCGGATGATGTCCTGGCTTGATAGGCAGTACGCCGTGATAACGCAAGCGATCGACACCGCCCCACACCACGATGTCACCGTGCAGCAGCGGCACTCTTCGGCTCTTGTCGCTGCGTTCAAAACCGCCGAACAGGAACATGGCGGGCAAGCCCAGGGAAACCGAAACGATGGGCGCAGCGTAGGAGTTTTCGTTTTTGTCCTGATGCAAAGACATCTTCGACCCAGGAATATAGCGATTAATCAGGCAGGAATCCGGGACGAATTCGGCAAACCCTGCTTCTCGCGCCGCCGCCTGCGCCAACTGAAAAAACACCTCAGGCATGGCGGGCCAGGGGTGCCCGGTCTGCGGATCGATTCGGCTATAGCGGTAACCGCTGCGGTCAGTGGTCCAGCCAAGCGTGCCGCAACTGCTCAGGGCAACTGACATGGTAAAGCCGCCAGGCGTGACCATCTGCCGGAACGGCGCTGCCGCCAGCACCGATTCCAGTGCGGGCAGCAACCGATCCAGCCAGGGCAAGGCAAAACCTCGCAGCACGCAGGACTGTTCTCCGATCTGTTCGCAGCGGGGCGCCTGTTGAGGCTCCGCGTCAGCGAACAAATCAAGAAGGGGTGGTTTCATGGCATTCATAACACATCGTGAAAGATGATGTTACAACGCTTTGCTGACACTGATGTCGCTGATGACGTCTTCGGTTTGGCCATGAATAGCATCCAGCGCCGCCTTGGCTTCTGCCTCGCTGCCATTTTCCAGTTGGGCAAACTCGAAACGACGTTCGCCGTTGAGCTTGTACTTGATGACGTATTTGGTCGTTTGAGCCACGGTCATACCTGTCTATGTGCGTAGTGAAGCGCCACTCAGCTCAATTTCGTGCTGGAGCGGCGGATGATCTTGATCGAATGGGTCAGGGTCGGTTTACGGGTCACGCTGATCGCCCGGCGGTTGACGGTGTCGATGGTGATGTTCCAGAAACCGGTGCTCGGCGCGGTGATGCGGGCCGGGAACGTATCGAACGCACCGCCGTGGTAAGTGTGACGGCCGCCATTCTTGAAGCTGCGGAAGTTGGCGTCGTTCATCAAACGGATGTTGCACATCTGCGAGCATTGAATGACGACGATGTCGTCTTCGTTGAGGTGCTCGCGCTGGTGAATGAATTTCATGGGCGCCTCCAGAAGGGCTTTTACTACAAAATCAAAACGATACAAGGCAATGCGCGCAGTTTATCAGCCCTGACACCTGAAAATCCGGCCGCCGGGCTGCGCTTTGGCAATTAAAAACAGTTATTTCACATTCGATGAGTGATAAATGCTCCCGGCCTTGGAGAAAAACCGTATCGGTGCTGTCGGAGGGTCTTTATCGGAGATTTCGTATGAAGTGGGGTGCGTGGGTCCTGCCATTGGTCTTGGCAATGAGTGGTTGTGCAAGCGTCTCGGACATCAACGAAACGTTGCCCACCATGAGTGTGATTTCAGGCAAGAAACCTCATGAATACGCGCAATGCCTGGGCGAAAAGCTCGCCGACAGTCGCGGCGCCTTGCAAGTCGAATCGCAGAAAGACGGGGTGCGGGTAATCGTTCCGCAGAAGCTTTCATCAGGTCCGGCGGCCGTTTTCGATATCGAAGAACGTTCCGGTGGCAGCAGTATCAAGCTGCATGAACGTATTTCCAATGTGCCGTTACGCCCTTGGGATGTGCGCAATGCCGCCACAGCCTGCATTTCTGGCTGATAAACTGTCGACCCTACACATCGATGCCGCCAAAGCGACGCTTTGGCGGCATTTGTCATTTCTGGAGTCGGGCATGAAGCGAGAGCGGGTACGGGAGCGGCACGCAGAGGGGCATATCTGTGCCACCCATGTGATTCAGAATCCGGCCGATCCGGGGGAATGGATCGTGTTTTTCAAGAAAAGCGCCGGGCGCAGTTTTTTCCTGGTGGATGACAACGACGAAGTCGAGTCCTTCAGCAGTCTCGACGATCTGATCGAGACCGTGCGTGGCCTCGGGATCAAATTCGCCGAAATCCATATATAAGGCGGGCAAGCTGCCTTATTTGCAGACCACCACGACATTACGGTTCTTGTAGTTACCGACATCGACGCCCAGGGTTTTATCGCTCTCCGCTGGCGCCGGGCTGCCGTCAGTGCCAACGATGCGGTAACCGGTGCCGGCACAGGATGCATCGGCCTTTTCGTAACAGGTCGCCCAGGAGTTCGCTTCTCCTGAGCAATCAATCGCCAAGCCTTGCTCACCGTTATTCAGGTAGGTGGTTTCGGATGTTGCACAGCCACCGAGGGCCAATACCGCAATCAGCGGCAAAAATTTAGTCATGTCGTAGTCGTCGTCAGGAGGGGTAGGCAAATGCTGTGACAGCGCCAGTTGCAAAAGGTTATAGCCAAAGGCCACTTCTTCTACAAAAAGCACAAAAAAGCCCTGCGCAATGGCAGGGCTGCGGGCGTGTCAGGCCTCGATCAATTCTTGTCCTTGCCGCGGCGCTTGGGTTCCGGGTGTTCAAGTTCCAGCACCGATGCCACTTCGATTGCCAGGGCTTCGGTTGGGAAAGGCCCGGCAATATTCTCGCCGTTGACGCTGGCGACCCACCATTGGCCGTCTTTCGCCTTGTTGATCAAGAATCCGTTGACGCTTTTTGCTGCCGACATCTATCTGCCTCGTTGGCTGGTTCAATCGCGCCATGATAGCGCCAAACGCACCTGACGGGTGCCAATGGGTGTAGGGTGGTGCGTTTGTTGACAATTGATAACCGTGCAAGTCTGCCGGTCTCTGCTATCAATAAGAGGCGACGCAGCGATCTGCGCGGATCCGTGCGGAACTATCCGCTCGAATATTTCTCTATGTTGACATCGGTTAGCCAGCGCGGGGCATTGTAAGGTGCACGCCGCCTGATTAGACTGCGCCGAAACTCGTACACACAGCCCTTTCAAGGACTTATATGATCAAGAAATGCTTGTTCCCAGCAGCCGGTTACGGTACTCGCTTCCTGCCAGCGACTAAAGCCATGCCCAAAGAAATGCTGCCGGTGGTAAACAAGCCACTGATCCAGTACGGCGTCGAAGAAGCACTGGATGCCGGTTTGACCGAAATCTCCATCGTCACCGGTCGTGGCAAGCGCGCTCTTGAAGACCATTTCGACATCAGCTACGAGCTGGAAAACCAGATCAAGGGCACCGACAAGGAGAAATACCTGGTCGGCATCCGCAAGCTGCTCGACAACTGCTCGTTCTCCTACACCCGTCAGACCGAAATGAAAGGCCTGGGTCACGCGATCCTCACCGGTCGTCCACTGATCGGCGACGAACCTTTCGCGGTCGTGCTGGCGGACGACTTGTGCGTCAACCTTGAAGGCGACGGCGTACTGACCCAGATGGTCAAGCTGTACAAGCAGTTCCGCTGCTCGATCGTGGCCATCCAGGAAGTCGATCCGCAAGAAACCAACAAGTACGGCGTCATCGCCGGCGAGATGATCCGCGACGACATCTACCGCGTACACAGCATGGTCGAAAAACCAAAGCCTGAAGACGCGCCGTCGAACCTGGCCATCATCGGTCGCTACATCCTGACCCCGGACATCTTCGACCTGATCGAACAGACCGAGCCAGGCAAGGGCGGCGAAATCCAGATCACCGACGCCCTGATGAAGCAGGCGCAAAACGGCTGCGTCATGGCCTACAAGTTCAAGGGCAAGCGTTTCGACTGCGGCGGCGCCGAAGGCTACATCGACGCGACCAACTTCTGCTTCGAGAACTTCTACAAGACGGGTAAGGCTTACTGATAGCGCCTTGGTTGCTTGGTTTGAAAAAAAGACCCCGACTTGTTCGGGGTTTTTTTTGATCGAAATTCAGGAGCTTATTTCTTTTTGGAAATACTTTTCCTGTTGCCTGATTGACCATGCGTTGCCATTAATGAACTCGACCAAACGCTGGCAAAGGAGTGCTCATGGTTTGGTTCACGGCTGCATAGATGCATGCCCGTGAACTTCAGTGGGGACAAGGAGTTTAGCTAATGGCGTTAACTAATGACTCAACTCATGGCAAAACAAAATCAATACGCTGGTTAAGCCTGAGCGTGCTGATGCTGCCTGTGTTGCTAGTGACCGTTGATAATACGGTGCTCGGATTCGCGCTACCAAAAATTGCCGAGGCCCTGCGTCCGAGCGCTAGCCAGCAGTTGTGGATGATCGATGCTTATTCGCTGGTCCTGGCGGGATTGTTGGTGTCGATGGGTAGTCTGGGAGATCGAATCGGTCATCGTAAGTTGTTGCTGGCCGGGTCTTTGGGTTTTGCCATTGTGTCGGTGCTAACCGCGTATTCCGGTACCGCTCCGCAACTGATTGCCGGGCGTGCTTGCATGGGCATTTTCGGAGCAATGCTGATGCCCTCAACGTTGGCATTGATACGTTCGGTATTTGAAGATCGAGAAGAGCGCAGGCTGGCGGTTGCTATCTGGGCAACGACGTTGACCGTCGGTTCGGCACTGGGACCCTTGGTAGGCGGGGTATTGCTGGAGTTTTTCAGTTGGGGGTCGATTTTCCTGTTGGCGGTGCCCGTGTTGGTGCCATTGCTGGTATTGGGACCATTGTTGTTGCCCGAATCGGAGCGAGATGCTTCAGGACCCTTGGGTCCGATAAGCATCCTGCAATCAATGGTAGCCCTTGGTGCCATTGTTTATGGCATTAAACACAGCGCCAGTGATGGTATCGACTGGATGGCGCTGACAGCATTTGCAGGTGGCGCAGTCGCGGGCTGGTTATTTGTGCGTCGACAGTTACGACTACCAGTGCCGCTGATGGATCTGAGTCTGTTCCGCAGTGGCACCTTTAGCGGCTCTGTCGCAATCAATTTGATGAGCCTCGCGTTTCTCGTCGGCTTCGTTTTCTTTACCACTCAGTACCTGCAGATCGTTCTTCAGATGTCGCCCTTGAACGCTAGCCTCGCGTTGGTTCCAGGTCAGATTATGGCGATTGTAGTGGGGATGGCGGTTGTGCCTGTCGCACAGCGATTACAAGTGCATGTGTTGATACCGATTTTGATGGCGTTTGCTGGAGCGGCGTTTTTGCTGGTCGCCAGCATGGGCAGTAGTCTGAGCGTTCTGGTGGTGGCTTTTGCCTTGTTGAATATCGGTGTAGGCGCGATCGCCACGGTATCCAATGATGTGATTCTGTCAGCAGCACCTCCAGCAAAGGCGGGCGCAGCGTCGGCCATTAGCGAAACAGCCTATGAAGTCGGCGTAGTTTTGGGCACCACTGTACTCGGCGGTGTCGTCACTGCCTACTATCGCGGTGCGTTGCAGCTACCGGTGTTTCTAACCGAATTGCAGATGGTTCTGGCTACGGAGACGCTGTCTGGTGCCCATAATGTGGCAGCAGGCCTGTCAGGTGACCAAGCGAATGAGTTGATGGCACAGGCGGGAAGGGCATTCGAAGGTGGAATCGGTTTGGTTTCGTGGGTGACGTCCGGCTTGGCTCTCATGGCGATTTTGATGGCCTGGCGCTGTTTGCGGGCAGCCAAAATGCAATCTGCAGAGGGCCATTGATCGAAAACGGAGGCTGCGTCATACATCGCGTGCCGCCAGCGTTTTAGTGCAAAGCTTGCTCAATGGCGGCTCGCAGGTATGCTGATCACCTGCCGAGGAGATAGACAATGGCCTACGATTTTGATCTTTATGTGATTGGCGCCGGTTCCGGCGGTGTGCGGGCTGCGCGGTTTGCGGCGGGTTTTGGGGCGAAGGTGGGCGTGGCCGAGAGCCGTTACCTGGGCGGCACTTGTGTGAACGTCGGTTGCGTGCCGAAAAAGCTGCTGGTTTACGGCGCGCACTTTGCCGAAGATTTTGAGCAGGCGTCGGGTTTTGGCTGGACGCTGGACGAAGCGCAGTTCGATTGGTCGACGCTGATCGCCAACAAGGATCGCGAGATCAATCGCCTCAATGGCATCTACCGCAACCTGCTGGTCAACAGTGGTGTGACGCTGCATGAAGGCCACGCGAAGATCGTCGATCCGCATCAGATCGAGGTCAATGGCGAGCGTTTCACCGCGAAGAATATCCTGATCGCCACTGGCGGCTGGCCGCAGATCCCGGACATTCCGGGGCATGAACACGCGATCAGTTCCAACCAGGCGTTCTTCCTCAAAGAACTGCCCAAGCGTGTGCTGGTGGTAGGCGGTGGTTACATTGCGGTCGAATTTGCCGGGATTTTCCATGGCCTCGGTGCGCAAACCACGCTGCTGTATCGCGGTGAACTGTTCCTGCGTGGCTTTGACGGTTCCGTGCGCAAGCATTTGCAGGAAGAGCTGACCAAGCGCGGCATGGACCTGCAGTTCAACGCCGACATCGAACGCATCGACAAGCAGGCTGATGGCAGCCTGAAAGTCACGCTCAAGGACGGTCGTCAGCTGGAAGCCGATTGCGTGTTTTACGCCACGGGTCGCCGGCCGATGCTGGACAATCTCGGATTGGAGAACACCGCGGTCAAGCTCGACAAGAAAGGCTTTGTCGAGGTGGATGAGCAGTATCAGACCTCCGAACCGTCGATCCTGGCGCTGGGTGATGTGATCGGTCGGGTGCAACTGACACCTGTGGCGTTGGCCGAAGGCATGGCGGTGGCGCGCCGTTTGTTCAAGCCTGAGCAATATCGCCCAGTGGATTACAAGATGATCCCGACCGCGGTTTTCAGCTTGCCGAACATTGGCACCGTCGGCTTGACCGAAGAAGAGGCGCGCGACGCCGGGCATGACGTCGTGATCTACGAAAGCCGCTTCCGCCCGATGAAGCTGACCTTGACCGAATGTCAGGAGCGCACGCTGATGAAGCTGGTGGTGGACGGCAAGTCCGACAAGGTGTTGGGTTGCCACATGGTCGGGCCGGACGCCGGTGAAATCGTTCAGGGCCTGGCGATTGCCTTGAAGGCAGGCGCTACCAAGCGCCACTTCGACGAAACCATCGGCGTGCACCCGACGGCCGCCGAAGAGTTCGTCACCATGCGTACGCCGGTCGCCGGTTAATCGTCTTTGGCTGCGTCTGCCGCCGCTGCTGCTGCAGCGGCCAGACGTACGCTTTCTTCCAGCGCTGCCTGGGTTTTCGTCAGTTCAATTTCCAGTGCTTTGTTGATGTGCGATTGCTCATCGATGTTCTGTTTTTGCGCCTGACTTTCCAACAGGGCAACGCGCAGGCGTTCCTGGAGGAGGGTGCGTTCGGCGTCGACACGGGTGGCCTGTTCCAGTAGCTGGTCCTGACGGTTATTGCTTTGCTTGAGTTGATCCTGCAACAGGCTCAGCTCACGCAACGTTCCGCGGTTCTCCGTGAGCAATCGTTCGTTGTCACGGTGCAACTGCGTGATTTCGTCCTGGCGCACCAGCGCATTTTGCTGCGCTTGGCGCAACTCCATCTGCAACTGTTGCACCTGACTTTCATGACGGCTGAGTTCCTGTTCGCGCTGCTCCTTGACGGCATTGCGGTAGTGCTCAAGAGCATCGCGGGCATGCAGGTGCTTTTCTTCCAGCGAGCGGATTTGCTCGTCTTTGTCTTGCAAGCGTAATTCGAAATCCGCCAGCGCCTGGTTCAATCCGGCGTTGCGGGTCTGTTCGGCCTGCAGCGTAGCCAGGGTTTCTTGCAGGGATTCGTGTTCTTGAGTCAGCGCCAGGCTCTGGATTTCATACTGCTCGTGGAGTTCGTTGTTGGTTTCCTGCGCTTCTGTCAGCTGGGCTTCAAGCGCTTTGCGCTGCTGCTCGAACTGTTCGCGGGCCTGATCAATCGGCTCTTGCGCCTGTTCTTTCAGGCGTTGCGCCAGTCGCGAAACCAAGGCCAGCAGTTCATCGTCGATCGGTTCGGCAGGTTCGGCTTCTACGCGCTGAGCGCCGTCGTCCAGTTCCTTGAGATAGCGATGAATGGTGGTTTTGGAGCCGGTATTGCCCATTTCGATCCGCACTGCATCGATGCTCGGGTTCTCACCGCGGGCAAGAATGGCCAAACGGGCCGCTTGCACGACCGCCTTATTTACACCGCCACGGGCCATGACTACTCCTACAATTTCGTAATGTGGTACGTACTACCTGAATACACATTGTACCATTCAATCATAGAAGTTAAATACAAAGCGTTATTGACACGGGATATACTGGTATTACCCCATGTGATACAGCAAAAGCCGTGAATTTTCCCGCTGAAACGGTACGTTTTCGAGATCTGCGCCATGACTGAACTGGACCGCTACCTGCAAGCCGCCACCCGCGACAACACCCGTCGCAGTTATCGCGCAGCAATCGAGCACTTCGAGGTCAGTTGGGGCGGGTTTCTGCCGGCCACCAGCGACAGCGTTGCGCGCTACCTGGTTGCCCATGCAGGCGTGTTGTCGATCAATACGCTCAAGTTGCGCTTGTCGGCGCTGGCGCAATGGCACAACAGCCAAGGTTTTGCCGACCCGACCAAGGCGCCCGTGGTGCGCAAGGTGTTCAAAGGAATTCGTGCGTTGCACCCTGCGCAAGAGAAACAGGCGCAGCCCTTGCAGCTTCAGCATCTGGAGCAAGTGGTTGGTTGGCTCGAGCAGGAGGCGGCAACCGCCAGGGCACAGGGCGATCTCCCCGGTTTGCTGCGGGCAAAGCGCGACAGCGCGCTGATTCTGCTGGGCTTCTGGCGTGGTTTTCGCAGCGACGAGTTGTGCCGCCTACAGATTGAACATGTACAGGTCAACGCCAACTCGGGCATTACGCTCTACCTGCCGCGCAGCAAGAGTGATCGGGAAAATCTCGGCAAGACTTACCAGACACCGGCGCTGCAACGTCTGTGTCCGGTGCAGGCCTACATCGACTGGATCACCGAAGCTGCGCTGGTGCGCGGGCCGGTTTTCCGTGGCATTGATCGCTGGGGGCATTTGAGTGAGGAGGGGCTTCACGCCAACAGCGTGATCCCATTGCTGCGACAAGCGCTGGAGCGCGCGGGGATTGCCGCCGAGCTCTACACCAGTCACTCGTTACGCCGCGGCTTTGCGTCCTGGGCGCATCAGGCCGGCTGGGATCTGAAATCGTTGATGAGTTACGTCGGCTGGAAGGACATGAAATCGGCCATGCGCTATATCGAAGCCAGCCCGTTTCTCGGCATGGCGCGCCTGCCTGAAAAAGCGCTGGTTCCCTGAGCCAAGCGCAAGCGCGCCCTCACTGCAATTCCCCAGATACCGTTTTCTTCTATTAATACTGTTGGCTAATAGCCAAAGCCAATCAGCAGCATCAGGTTTGCCAATGAGCCAACCGTCCGTCGAGTGGGTAAAGTTCTCCCCATCAACTTCTTAACCCCTGACGGAGAGTCAACGATGCCTATCATCAACAGCCAAGTTAAACCATTCAAAGCTGACGCATTCAAAAACGGCGACTTCGTAAAAGTCTCGGACGCTGACCTGAAAGGCAAGTGGTCTGTAGTTTTCTTCTACCCAGCAGACTTCACCTTCGTTTGCCCAACCGAGCTGGAAGACCTGGCTGACAACTACGATGCCTTCCAGAAACTGGGCGTCGAAATCTACAGCGTTTCCACCGACACCCATTTTGCCCACGCTGCCTGGCACAACACTTCGCCAGCCATTGGCAAAATCCAGTACACCATGATCGGCGACCCGACCCACGCGATCTCCCGCAACTTCGACGTGCTGATCGAAGAAGCTGGTCTGGCTGACCGTGGCACCTTCGTGATCAACCCTGAAGGCCAGATCAAAATCGTTGAACTGAACGACGGCGGTGTAGGCCGTGACGCCTCCGAGCTGCTGCGCAAGATCAAGGCTGCTCAGTACGTCGCTGCTCACCCAGGCCAGGTTTGCCCAGCCAAGTGGAAAGAAGGCGAGGCCACTCTGGCTCCGTCCCTGGACCTGGTCGGCAAGATCTAAGTCAGTGACGCGCTTCATCAGGGCGGACTTCCGCACCTTCTAAGCAAGCTGCACCGCCCACTAAAAACGCCCGGGCGAGATTCGCTCGGGCGTTTTTTTATGCACCAAATTCAAGGAAATCGCCCGTATGTTGGACACCAATCTTAAAGCCCAGTTGAAATCGTACCTGGAACGGGTCACCCAGCCGATCGAGATCGTTGCATCCCTCGACGACGGTGCGAAATCCCAGGAAATGCTTGAATTGCTGAAGGACGTTGCCAGTCTTTCCAGCCAGATTACTTTGCTCGACAACGGTGACGATGCACGCAAGCCATCGTTCTCGATCAATCGCCCGGGTGCCGACATCAGCCTGCGTTTCGCCGGCATCCCCATGGGTCACGAATTCACGTCGCTGGTGTTGGCTCTGCTGCAGGTTGGCGGTCATCCATCGAAGGCCAGCGCTGAAGTCATTGAACAGATCCGTTCGCTCAAAGGTGAGTTCAACTTCGAGACTTACTTCTCGCTGTCCTGCCAGAACTGCCCCGACGTAGTCCAGGCATTGAATCTGATGGCCGTACTCAACCCGAACATCCGCCACGTCGCTATCGACGGTGCGCTGTTCCAGGCTGAAGTCGATGAGCGTCAGATCATGGCGGTGCCGAGCATCTACCTCAATGGCGTGAACTTCGGCCAGGGCCGCATGGGCCTGGAGGAAATCCTCGCCAAGATCGACACCAGCGGCATCGAGCGTCAAGCTGAAAAGATCAGCGCCAAAGACGCGTTTGACGTGCTGGTGGTCGGCGGTGGCCCGGCCGGTGCCTCGGCAGCGATTTATGCCGCGCGTAAAGGCATTCGTACCGGTGTGGCGGCTGAGCGTTTCGGTGGACAGGTGCTGGACACCATGGCCATCGAGAACTTCATCTCGGTGCAGGAAACCGAAGGGCCGAAACTAGCCGTAGCGCTGGAAGAACACGTTAAACAGTACGATGTGGACATCATGAACCTGCAGCGTGCCGACAAACTGGTGCCTGGCAAAGAGGGTGAGCTGCACGAGGTCCACTTCGCCAGCGGCGCGAAACTCAAAGCCAAGACCGTGATCCTGGCGACGGGTGCGCGGTGGCGTGAAATGAACGTCCCCGGCGAGCAGCAGTACCGCAACAAGGGCGTGGCGTACTGCCCGCATTGCGACGGTCCGCTGTTCAAAGGCAAGCGCGTTGCAGTGATTGGCGGCGGTAACTCCGGCGTCGAAGCGGCCATTGACCTGGCCGGTATCGTCTCCCACGTCACGCTGCTGGAGTTCGACGTACAACTGCGCGCCGATGCGGTACTGCAGCGCAAGTTGCACAGCCTGCCCAACGTAACCGTGATTACCAGTGCGCAAACCACTGAAGTGACTGGCGATGGACAGAAGGTCAACGGCTTGCGTTACAAGGATCGTCAGAGTGACGAACTGCGTACCGTTGAGCTGGAAGGGATCTTCGTGCAGATCGGCCTGTTGCCGAACACCGATTGGCTCAAGGGCACCATCGAGCTGTCGCCGCGCGGCGAGATCATCGTCGATGCCCGTGGTGAAACGTCAATCCCTGGCATGTTTGCCGCCGGTGACGTAACGACCGTGCCGTACAAGCAGATCGTGATTGCGGTGGGCGAGGGCGCCAAGGCTTCCCTGAGCGCATTTGATCACTTGATCCGAACTTCAGCCCCGGCGTAAACCGGGACGCTGAAAATACAAAACCCCATGAGTGATCATGGGGTTTTTGTTTTTCTTTACATGATCGTTCCCACGCTCTGCGTGGGAATGCAGCCCAGGACGCTCCGCGTCCCCAAAAGCGTGACGCAGAGCGTCACAGGAGGCGTTACCACGCAGAGCGTGGGAACGATCAGTGGCAGCAAACTTTTTTACAGCGGCGTCGGCTGAATGATCTCGACCCAGTAAGTGATGAACGCCAGGCTCTTCATGCGGCCA